>JBGTRS010000055.1:9021-14027 GCA_041940665.1 Pyrinomonadaceae bacterium
TGGGGCTAGAATAACCAAAGGATTTTTGGCAGTATCCCTTAAGAGAGAATAATTATTGCCTATGAGCCTAGAGGCGGTGGCAACCAAGTAAATTTTGGTTGGAATTCCAAAGTTTTTACCCCCAAAAACAAACATATACTAAGTTCAGTTATTTTCAGGAGGAAATATGAAAATTAAATTATTGACAGTTTTGAGTTTAACTGTTGTTCTTTTATTGGGAGCCTGCGGCGGCGGGAAAAGCGATACCGAATTGCAGGCCGATGCCGATAAAGCCTTAAAAGCCGATCCGGCAACATCTGCCGTTACGGTAGCTGTAAGCGATGGCGTCGCGACTGTTTCGGGCGAAGTTGCCGATGAAGCGGCTAAAGCAAAAGCGGCTGAATTGGCGAATGTTGAAGGCGTTAAATCGGTAACAAATAACGTGACGGTAAAGGCCGCACCGCCACCGCCGGCTCCATCAGCTGATGATTCAACCATCAAATCAAAGATTGAAGAAGGATGGAAAGCCAAAAAAGGTTGCGAAGGAGCAACCGTTGAGGTTAAAGATGGGGTTGCAACATTACGTGGATCTGTTCCATCGGCAAGTTTCGGAGAATGCGTAATGGTCGCAAATCAAGCTGGAGCTAAAAAGATTGAAAATGAAATCGCCAAGAAGTAAAATAGGAGGGAAAAATTAAATGTTAGTAGATAAATATCAATCGTTAATTGATTTAGCCAATAATGTTGGTGTCTCAGACCTGAATATAAATGAGGGCGAAGATGTTTTGCACATTACCGGAACCGCACCGAGTGCCGATGCTAAACAACAACTTTGGGATGAATACGGACGAATTGATCCCGACTATCGGGCTGGAGATCTGGTTTTGAATATCGATGCACCGGAAACATCTTCAACCACATACACCATTCAATCGGGCGATACTTTAAGTAAGATCGGCTCAAATTACGGCGTTAGCTGGCAATCGATCTATGAAGCCAACCGCGACGTGATTGATGATCCGGATAAGATTTATCCCGGCCAGGAAATTCAAATTCCTTCGGGCGAATAAATAGTTCTTATTTCTATAAAAAAACAGCATTGCGATTAACTTTAAATAAATCGCAATGCTGTTTTTTTTTTGAAATCTTTCTTGATCTCTCAAATTATTTTTCCAGCAATCTGGCGGGCAGTATCTCGGGGGTTAAACCGTCTAAATTCAGTCTGGTCATACCGCCTGCATCGGAAAACTCATCCATCGCGGCCCGTCTCTGTTCGCCCATCCGAAAATATAATAATCCGGCAATTATTCCGAAAAACAGAGCGATGCCGAGTCCCGTTCCGATAACCATAACGGTCGAGATAAAAAGACTCATCGTGCCCTGAATAAAATTTTGTTCCTGTTGCTGATAAAAGGTTACATCCTGACCGAGCCATTGGACGACCTTTTCATATTTTATTTGATCAAAGAGTGCGTTGGCCGCCGCTTCGTCCGTTCCGTCCAAAAGCAAAACATTATAGTTTCCGATGCGTCGGTAAAATATTTTTTCATCCGACGCGTTTAATTTCGCTTTGATTTTATTATCCGCGGCAACAGAAGCCTGCGGCGTGTTATATTCGATGATGAGAAGTTTTCCCTGTGGATAAGTAGCGGTCACGGCCTCCATTTCCTGAATAAATTCGACTGCTTGAAAGACCGGGCGGTCACCCAATGCTTTACGCAAATCGTCGGAATTATTTACCAAAACGGCACTTTTCTGTTTATTTTCCCAGTCGGGCAGATGTTTTATAAGAACCGGAATTCCGTCTTTTTCCGAAACTTCCTGACTTTTATACGCAGATGTTTCGTCATCTTGTGCAAAACCGAAAGAAAATGAAATCAGTAAAAATAAGCACACCGAAAGAACTGAGATATATGATTTGATCATTGTTAATTTTACTACTGAATTTTGAATATGAGCCGATTTTATCACGCCGAAAATCAAATTAAAATATAAAATGCAACTAATTTTGTTACAAATCGTGTAATATATTCACACGATTTTTGAATATTACGTGTATTAAAACGTTTGAAGCTACACGCTTTGGTTTAAATCTAAGTTGTGATGAAATGCGAATATAAAAGTATGTCTTAAAAAATTGGAATAAAACAGCTTATTTGTGGTAATAATAATAGCAGAACATCGGATTTGGATTTTTGGCACGCAAATTGTAGTAAGTATCAACGGGGGGAAATCAGAAAAATGGCAACAACAGAAATTTTAGATTATCCGATAATACAAGGTTCAGCCGCAGAAACGGCTGAGAATAATGAAGCAAAAAAGGTCGCTAAAAAGGATGTAAGTTCGATGAGCGACTATGAATTAACGCAAGCATCTGCCAAAGGCGATATGGTCGCATTTGAAGAAGTTTATAATCGCCATCATCGTCGGGTTTATGCAATCTGTTTGCGGATGCTTAAAAATACAAATGAAGCCGAAGATTTAACGCAGGACGTGTTTATTCAGCTTCATCGCAAGATCGGAAGTTTTCGCGGCGATTCCGCCTTTACAACCTGGCTCCATCGTCTGACGGTCAATCAGGTTTTGATGCACTTCCGTAAACGCACGGTCAAGTTTGAAAAAACGACCGAGGAAGGCGAAACTCCCGAACAGATCGTGATAGGTTCGGAAAAACCGGGTAAAATGCCCGTCGTGGATAAGATTGCTCTTGAAAATGCGATCAAACAACTTCCGGCTGGTTATAAAAGCGTCTTTGTCCTGCACGACATCGAAGGTTTTGAACACGAAGAAGTCGCCAGAATTCTGGGGTGCTCGGTCGGAACAAGCAAGTCGCAACTTCACAAAGCACGCTTGAAACTGCGTAAACTTTTGAAAAGAAAAGCACCGCCGAGAATTTTTGCCCATAGTTAAAAACAGTTTTACTTGTTTGGATGAATATAAAAAAGCCGTTCTTTGGACGGCTTTTTCTTTTTGCTATTCGATCGGTTCTTTTTCTTTTACTGAAATTTTCGGCTGAATAAAATTTGTTTCCAACCAGGCCTTTATAACGGCAAAAAATTCGCGTTTGGCCCACGCCTTTTCATCAAGATAGGTTTCGCGGTTGGCGATCAGTCCGATACTTTCGATTCCCAGATTTTCACCCAGATAAATCGCTCTCGGAAGATGAAATTTTTGCGTCACGTGAACCGCTCTTTTTATTTCATAGACATTTTTTGCCCGATAGCAGGTATAAAAACTTCGCAGGCCTTCAAAATCGGTGAAAATATCTTCCTCTGCAACCCCGAGGGCGATAGCTGTCTTTTTCATCGCCGTCGGTTCGTCACATTTATCCCGGTTTCTCGCTCCGCTCAGGAGAAGTTTTCTGACCTTTCCGGCTTTGTAAAGTTCGGCCGCCGTAAAAACACGGTCGTAGAGAATTTTCGAAGGTTGACCGTTTTCATAAACTCTCGCTCCGTAAACGATGGCGATTTCGGGACAATCTTCTTTGGGAATTTCTTGGACGGAGTATTTAATTTTTTCATCAGCAAAAGATCTGATTCGCCAATTGATGAAAAATCCGCACAGAAAAATAACGAAACCGAAAAGGATTAGTAAAAAAAGAATGATCCAAAACCATTTCATACTTTCGTCATACGTAATATGTAATGCGTAATTCGTGATTCGTTAAAATAAAGCCAAACAGAAAATAAATCGTATTGCGAATTACGAAGCACGAAGCACAATCTTTCTTCGTGCCAATTCTTTGACAAATTTTTCCGGATCAATGGCTTTTTCCTGCGGTGTTGCCCCGCGGTTCAAAACTTCGCCTTTGGCCATCATTTGAGCGATGATCGAAGCCGGAAAAGAAGTCGTCCGCATCATCGCACTCAAGCCCGTTTCTTTATCGAATTTATCCACGATATCATACCGTAAAGTTTTCGTTTCGCCGCCTTTCGTGCCGGAAAACTCCAGACGGACAAGCACATAATCGGGTTCATCCGCCGGAAGATGTTTTTCAAGAAGTTCGCCGAAAACCCGGCGTGGTTTGATGTTTTGGGCGTCGACTTCGAGTTCTTCGCTTGAACAAAGTCCGAGGTCGATCATCGTTTTGAATTTTTCGCAATGTCCGGCGTAGCGGATAGTTTTGTAATCGAGTTCTTTTACTTTCCCCAGAAATGAGTCGGGTAAGGTCGAAGTGCCGCCCGAAGTCTGAAATGCTTCGAGTTCGGGAAAACCTTCGAATGCAAGACTCTCGCATTCGGTCATCGAATCAACTTCGGTTATTTTTCCTTCGCGAATGACGCGGGCTTTTTCGATGTATTCATTGATCAAACCTTCGACGCTAAAAACGAGTTGATATTCGAGCAAAGTTTTCGGTTCTTGCGGCAATCCGCCGACGCGGATGTGAATTTCGTGAGTTTCGTCGAAATTTTTCGCTCCGTGCATCGCCAGAATCGAAACCATTCCGGGAGCGAGTCCGCAGTCGGGTATGATATTTATTCCGGCCTGTTTGGCTTTTTCATCGAGAGCGAGCTGATTATCGACGACGTAATTATTCCCGCCGAGATCGCAGAAATTTGTCGAGGTTTCGACGGCGATTTTGGAAAGTTCGAGATTGTGCCAGTAATTGACGCAGGAAATTGCCGAATCGTGTGTTTCCATTACGGAAACGCATAAATTATAGTCGGTTACATCGAGTTGGATGGCGGAGAGTTTCGGCGAGTCAATTTTGGCGGCGATTTCTTCGGCTTTTGCAAAATCAAAATCGGCAACGGTCACTGCGGTTACTTCCGGCGAATTGAAAACCAGGTCGTAAACCGCACCAAAACCCATACGACCTGCTCCGAGAACTAAAATTTTCATAAATGATAAATTATTAAAGTCTAAAATTTAATCCAATTTACCATTTATTATTTACCATTTACAAAATTACCAATCATCAAGTTCTTCCGGGTCTTCATTGGCCAGAACTTCCGCCGCATATTCCCAAACTTTTTCCTTCCAGGCCTTAAAGTTTTTCGTCAGATGCAAAGCGGCTTGCTGATGAG
>JBGTRS010000055.1:14037-14263 GCA_041940665.1 Pyrinomonadaceae bacterium
TTTCTGACAACCCGCAAAACTTCGGCGGAAACGCTGACTTCATCATCCGCGTTTTCCGTCACGGTCAATTTGACGATCGTTCCGACTTTCGGTAAATGATGCGGCAGAAAAACCAAAACTCCGCGGGGGCCGATGTTTTCGGTCAAGCCTTCTTCAATTATCTGTTCTCCATCCTCATCTTTCCATACGACACGGATCGGAAACGAAATAACATAACGTTCTCCTA
>JBGTRS010000056.1:0-14073 GCA_041940665.1 Pyrinomonadaceae bacterium
GAAAGAGGCCTGGGATAACAGATTATTATTTGCGTCAATTTCGGATGACGGACAAAAAATCGCTTTTCTGAAAAATAACGAATCTCAAAACAAACAAGCCGACATCGAGATTTACAATTTTGAAGATAAAACCTTGCTCCAAAAAATTCCGCTCGCCGAAAAAGGCTTACGCCCCGTCAAACTGGATTGGCTGGCCGATAATGAAACCCTTTTCTACATTACCAGAGATAAAACAGATAATTTGCTCTGGCAACAAAAAATCAACGGCTCGCCGGAATTGATCGCGAAATTAGGCAACAACCGGATCAGTGATTTTGCGGTTTCGCCAAACGGTGAAAGCTTCCTGATCGTTAGCGGTGAATGGCTCAAGGATGTTATTCTGATCGAAGGATTCAATTAAAACATTTTTATATTTTTGAGGGATATTTTATGGAATCAACTGCCAAACAGGAAGACAGAATTATTTCGGAATCGGGTTATGACATTACGCCGATCAGCGATCAAGACCGCGAATTTTTAGCCAGGGATTTAGATGAGGAATCCTATCACATCCTGCTCGAACACGGCACCGAAGCCCCGTTTTGCGGAAGTCTGCTCGATAATAAAGAAAATGGAACATACGCTTGCAAACTTTGCGGTCTGCCGCTTTTTCATTCGGGTTCGAAATTCACGAGCGGAACGGGCTGGGCTTCATTTTACGAACCGATCGACAAAGACCACATCAAATACATCCGCGACACGAAATTCGGTATGATCCGCACCGAAACCCGTTGTGCCAGATGCGACGGTCATCAAGGCCACGTTTTCCCCGACGGGCCGCCGCCGACCGGTCAACGCTACTGCATCAATTCCGCGGCTCTCGATTTTTTTGCCGAAGGCGAGGAAATTCCGCAAAAGACGGGTAATGATTAAATAAATCAGAAGGCAAATCAAAATGATTTGCCTTCTGTGTATCTTCTCATAAATTACCGGATTTATCAGTGATCCCAGACGGAACTTTTCCGCCTACAACAACTAATTTTGCAAGGGAGATTTTAATGACGAAAAAGGCTCTAATAACCGGCATCACGGGGCAAGACGGAAGTTATTTGGCGGAATATTTACTTGAAAAAGGTTATGAAGTTCACGGATTGGTTCGCCGTATCGCCCTGGAAGCACCGGAAGACAGATTTACACGCATCAAGCATCTGCTTGATAAAATTACGCTCCATGCCGCGAGTATCGAAAGTTATCCGAGCATCTTTCAGGTTATGATCGGCAATGAATTCGATGAATGTTATCACCTGGCCGCTCAAAGTTTTGTCGCCGAGAGCTTCGCCGATGGATTTTCCACCTTGAATATAAACATTAACGGCACGCATTATATGCTGGCGGCTTTAAGAGAAGTTCAGCCTGTTCGGAAAGGTCGAAGAGGTTCCGCAAACCGAAGAAACCAGATTTCACCCGCGTTCACCATATGGAATAAGCAAGGTCGCCGGTTTTCAGCTGACCAGAAACTATCGCGAAGCATACGGTATGTTCTGCACGACCGGAATACTTTTTAACCACGAAAGTCCCAGACGCGGTTATGAATTCGTCACGCGAAAAATCACGCTCGGCGTCGCCCGCATCAAACTCGGATTGGCGGATGAACTTTCGCTCGGAAATCTCGACGCCAAACGGGATTGGGGACACTCGAGCGATTATGTCAAAGCGATGCATTTGATGCTTCAACAAGATGAACCGGAAGACTATGTTGTTGCGATGGGTGAAACTCATTCGGTTCGTGAATTCTGTCAGTTGGCTTTTTCGGAAGTCGGTCTCGATTACAGAGACTTTGTCAAAATCGACGAAAAATTTTACCGGCCGGCCGAGGTTGATCTATTGGTCGGAAATCCGGCAAAAGCCAAAGCAGAATTGGGTTGGGAACCGAAATATAGTTTCCCCGAATTAGTCAAAGAAATGGTTCGCTCGGACTTAGAATTACTCCAACATAATCCGCATGCACCGCGATAAAGATGAGAATAGCCTTCGAAGTCAGCAGTTTAATTAGCAGAAAACCGACCGGAGTTTCCAACTACATAAAGAACTTCGTCGAAAACTTTGCCGCATTGGACGGCGATTTTTCTTTGAAACTCATATACAAACTGACCCGCATAAAGCACAAGAAAAATTTTCAAAGTATCGATCGTCTCCCGATGCAGTTTTACCACAATTCCCTCCTTCCGGTCTTCAAAAACACGGATATTGTGCACGGCCTGGATTGCTGGGTTCCGAACTGGAAAAACTGCAAAAAGATTGTAAATTTTTACGATATATTTCCGATGATCGACCAACGCGATTTCATTTCGCAAAAATCATTTCGCGAAAAAAAGGATGCCGAATACCGCACGGCACTCGCCCATGCCGATCTGGTCATAACCTCTTCAGACAGCACGAAAAACGACATTGCGGATTATTATCAAACCGATGAAACAAAGATAACCACCATTTATCCGGGCTTGGATTCTGATTTTTTCAGGAAAAAAGATTGTGACGAGATCAAATCGGTTCTTGATTTTCATAATATCAAGAATAATTATTTGCTTTTCGTCGGTTCCGTTTCCGCCAGAAAAAACACTGCTAACCTGGTTGAGGCTTACGCCATATCCAAAGCAAACACCGATTTTGATCTGGTTTTTGCGGGTTCAGTATCATTCAATGGCGAATACACGCTTGAGGCAATCAAAAAATATAATCTCGAAGACAAAGTAAAAATCCTGGGTTACGTGCCCGAAAATCATATTGCCGCATTGTATTCGGGAGCAAAAGGTTTTGTATTCCCGACATTTTATGAAGGGTTCGGTTTTCCGATTCTCGAAGCAATGCTCTGCGAAACGCCCGTCTTAACGGGTAATGTCGGCTCCGCTCCCGAAATCGGCGGAGAATACGCAATTTATTCCGATCCGCACGATATTGATTCGATCGCCGCGGGAATTGATAAATTGGTCGAAAAAAAAGACTTCGATATTGCCCGAGCAAAAGTATATGCACAACAATTTACCTGGGAAAAAACTGCCAGAAACGTTCTGGATATTTATAGATCATTGATGATAAATGACTAAAACTTTATTTTTCCTTTTTCTCGGCCTGACCAGGTATCTGCTGCGAGCAAATTAAAATTTACCGCCAAATTTTTAAATATCTACCGAACCATTTTTGCACCCAGTCTTTTTTTAAGCCTTCGATTGTTTTTTCCGTTCCGAGGGCTTGCGTGATTTTCGCTAAGGTCGGATAGACGTGGATGGCTTCGTTGAGGTCGCTGATCGAAAGACCGTGTTTCATGGCGACGGAGAATTCCGAGAGGAGTTCGCCGGCGCGGATTCCGACGATCGTGACGCCGAGGATTTTGTTTCCCTTTAGTATTAATTTAGCGAAGCCGGCCGTATCGCCTTCGGCGTGGGCACGGTCGTTTTCTTCAAACGGGACTTTATAAACATCAATTTTATCGCCGTATTTTTCGCGGGCTTCTTTTTCCAGAAGGCCGACTCTGGCGACTTCCGGTTCGGTGAAGGTTGTCCAGGGGACGACCCGATAATCGGCTTTTGTTGTGAGCGGGTAAAATAAAAAGCAGTTCTTGAGAACGATCTGGGCTTCGTAATCAGCCATATGTGTGAACTGAAATTTACCGTTAACATCGCCGGCCGCGTAGATGCTCGAGTTGGTCGTTCGTAAGTATTCATCAACCTGGATCTTTCCCTTTTCGAGTTCGACACCGGCCGCTTCGAGGTTTAAGCCGTCCGTGTTTGATTTTCGTCCGACGGCAACCAGAACTTCGTCTGCTTCGATCTCCTCTTTCGTGCCGTTTTCTTTTTCGACGGTGACGATCTTTTTGCCCTCTGCAGTTTTATGGAATTTAACCGCCTTTGTTTTGGTCAGAACGTTGATGCCTTCCTGTTCGAAGATGTCCGTAATAATTGCGGAAACTTCTTCGTCTTCAACCGAAAGAATACGATCGGCCATTTCGATGAGCGTAACTTCCGAGCCGAGCCGTTGAAATGCCTGCCCCATCTCGCAACCGATCGCCCCGCCGCCGAGGACGATCAGTTTTTCGGGCAAATCTTTGATATGAAAAATCTCTTCATTGGTTATGTAGCCGGTTTCTTCGATGCCTTCTATCGGCGGAACAAGCGGCGATGAGCCGGTCGAGATGCAGAAGCGTTTGGCTTTCATCGTGCGTTTTTCGCCCGTTTTATTTAATGTAACTTCAATTTCATTTTTGGAGATAAATTTCGGATTTCCAAAAATAACTTCCGCTCCCATTTCTTCAAAAACTTCTGGAGAGTCGTGTTCCTCGATGACGCCGATGACCTCCTGCACGCGGTTTGTGATGGACGCAAAATCATTATTTTTGAATTTGAAATCCGGAATTTGAAATCCGTATTTTTCCGCATTTTTTATATCGGAAGCAAAACGGGCCGAACGGATCAGAGTTTTGGAAGGAACGCATCCCGTATAGAGACAATCACCGCCGAGTTTTGCTTTTTCGATGAGGGCAACTTTCGCCCCTAAAATTCCCGCACCGCCGGCCGCCACGAGTCCCGCCGAACCGCCGCCGATCACAATCAAATCGTATTTATCGCTCATATTTTGTTCGTAATTCGTTTTACCTAAATCGTTATTCGTTTTCCTTTGGCGTATCACGTATTACGAATTACGTATTACGCTCTTTCTCCGCTTCGCTTATCTGTCTCCGAACCTTTTTGATGGTTGAATATGCACCGAAGATTATCAGTAAAATCAACACGACATAAACCCAAACGGGAACGTTCTTTCCGGCAAAAATTAAATAGATGTAGGCCGAGATAAAAAAGAATGTGGCTGACAATGCCGGAAAGACGATGGATTTGCCTCGGCGATAATTGCGGACGAGCCACGCGATCGAGAGTGAGAAAAACGGGATCGCCCCGATATAGATGCCGCCGAAGATGAACGGATTGACCCCGTAGTTTTCGCCGAGACTCAAAAACCATTCTGTAAATGCTTCCCACATAACCTTTTATTGTAATCCGGATCGCTTCTTTCTTTATTCCAAATTGAATGAAAACAAAAAAAATTGCAAACTTTGAAATTTTTTACTTGACAAATAGTTGTTGCAACGAGTATTTTATATATCGTTATGAGCAAACTGCTGGAAGAGATAAAACAAACCAAACCATTTTCGAGTATCGAAGAGGAAGTTTATTTGAATCTGCAGAGAACGGCTTACATTCTCCGGCAGAAATCGGATGAATGTCTCAAGAGCGAAAACTTGAGCGGAACCCAATATAATGTTCTGAGAATTTTACGAGGAGCGGGAGAAAGAGGTTTGGCGTGCAGTCAGATCAGTGACCGTTTGGTGACCAATGACTCTGATATCACAAGGCTTTTGAACCGTCTTGAGCAAAGAGGACTGATCGAAAAAGCCAGAGATGAAGAAGATCGGCGGGTGATCGTTTCAAAGATTACCGAAGAAGGCTTGAAGATTCTTGAAAGGCTCGATGATGTCGTCACGGAAAAGAATCTGCAGGCACTCGGACATCTGAGTGAAGAAATGCTCCAGCAACTAAATGCACTTCTTGTTCTGGCAAGAAGCGGAAGTTAAAAAATTTTAAGATAATAGTCGTTGCAACGACTATTTTAGAAAAATACAGGAGAAATTAAAATGAATATGATTTTACATCCGTTGGCGAGATTTATGGTTTCGTTAATTTTTATCATGTCGGGCGTCGGCAAAATTTTTAACTTTTCGGCTACTTCGGAAGTGATGGCCCAGATCGGTTTTCCGTTTCCTGAACTGTTTTTGACGGGAGCGATCATACTTGAACTGATTGGCGGCTTTTTTCTGCTGTTCGGCTATCTGACAAAGGTCGGCACAATTCTGTTGATCGTCTTTTTGATACCGGCAACCATCATTTTCCACGTTCCCTTTGTCGCCGCAGATCAGATGGAATTGACCCATGTCTTGAAAAATCTGGCCATTTTAGGAGCGTTATTACTGTTTTTTGTTCAGGGTGCGGGGGCATTTTCGGTTGACGGACAAGCGGAATAGAGCATCAAAGGTTTTGCCTACCTTTGAAATCGTTTTTTTATAAAGTTAGAATATTTATATTCTAATGAGTTTTGATATCGAAGGTTTTATGCCGCTCGGCTATAGATACGAGCGGCATAAAACCTCATAATCAGAGTAATTTTTTAAGGAGTTTTCTTATATTATGAGCAAAAAACGGCTTGTTTTTTTGGCAGTTGGAACTTTATTCTTTTCGGCTTTTTTGTTTTTATCAACCGGAACAAGTTCGACGGCGGGGTCTTTGAACATTGAAGAAAAATTCACCTCGTTGCCGGGCGAAAAAATTTCGGAAGAAGAGCAACTCGGCGATTATTCGTTCGACAAGGCTCACAGCTCGATCAATTTCAGGATCCGGCATATGGGACTGGTTGACGTGCCGGGACATTTCCGGGATTTTGACGGAAAGATCAATCTTGACGGAAAAAAACTGCGGGATTCGAGCGTCGAATTTACTGCCAAAATGAAATCGGTTGACACGGGCATCAACGCCCGCGACAATCATCTGAGAAGCAAGGATTTCTTCGAGATCGAAACTTATCCCGAAATGACCTTCAAGAGCAAAGAGATCAAGAAAAAAGGAAAAACATACAGAGTCAAGGGTGATCTGACGATGAAAGGAGTTACAAAGGAGATAACTCTGGCGATGCGTTTATACGGCCCGATCAAGGACGGCCAGGAAACGATCCGGATGGGTGTAACGGGACAAACCGTGATCAATCGGCGTGATTTTAATGTCACCTACGGCTCGAATCTGCCCAACGGAACGGCTGTACTTTCCGATGCGGTCGTCGTTGACCTGCAGATCGAAGCATTCAAGAAAAAAGAAAAGGAAGAAAAATCAGATAATTAATCAAATTAAAAAAGGGAGAGAGAATTTACTATGAAAAAGTTTATATTGACATTTGTATTTTTAGCGATCGGCGGTTTATTTTTTCTTGGTTTTGATAACCCGACGGCGAAAAATCTGACGATCGAGGAAAAATTTACCGACAGCCCGGTCAAAGGCGAATCGGGAGTTTATAAATTTGATCCGGCTCACAGTGCCATCGGGTTTGAAGTCAAGCATATGGGACTTATCTACGTGCCGGGATATTTCAAGGATTTTTCGGGCGAGGTGAATTACAACGCCGAAGATATTACCAAATCCTCGGTTGAGTTTACCGCCAAAACCGCCAGCGTTGATACACGGGTCGAACGCCGCGATAACCATCTGCGGTCGGCTGATTTCTTCGACGTTGAAAATCATCCCGAAATGACCTTCAAAAGCACAAAGGTCGAAAAGAAAGGCGACAGTCTGATGGTGACGGGCGATTTTACGCTGCGCGGCGTTAAAAAATCCATTACGATTCCCGTCAAGATCGCCGGTTTTGCCGACGGCCGGGGCGGTTCAAAAGTTATGGGAGCAATGGCCGAAACGATGATTGACCGCAGTGAATACGGCGTCAATTACGGCATCGGCGGGGCGGTCTCCAAGGATGTCAAAGTTATCCTGAACATCGAAGCCGGTAAAGAAGCTCCGAAAAAAGATGAAGCAAAATAGTTTTTAAAAAAAATAACGGCGAACTTTTATCCATCAAGTTCGCCGTTATTTTTTTGCTCAAAATCAGCTCGCCATCGCAAAATTTTCCTCTTCCGACTCAGGCAATTCATAACCGAAATGTTCGTAAGCGGCCGGCGTGACGACGCGTCCCCGCGGTGTGCGGTTCAAGAAACCGATCTGGATCAAATAGGGTTCGATCATTTCTTCGATCGAATCTTTTTCTTCCTGAATAGAAGCCGAGATCGTTCCCAAACCGACCGGGCCGCCGTCGAATTTTTCGATGATCGTCGTGAGAACCTTGCGGTCAACCTCATCGAGCCCGAACCGGTCAACTTCCATTTTATCCAGTCCCTGTCTGGCCAGATCGCCCGTAATTCTGCCGTTTCCCAAAATTTCGGCAAAATCCCTGACCCGCCGCAAAAGCCGGTTGACGATGCGCGGCGTGCCGCGTGAACGCTTGGCAAGTTCCAAAGCTCCGCTGGCCTCGATCTCGACCTTCAGGATTTCCGCCGAGCGATGAGCGATTATCTCGAGTTCCTTCGGCGTATAAAAATCGAGATGGCTGATGATGCCGAACCGTCCGCGAAGCGGAGCGGAAATCATTCCGGCCCGCGTTGTCGCTCCGACCAGAGTAAATTTCGGCAGATCGAGCCGGATCGAACGGGCGGCCGTACCTTCACCGATCAAAATATCTATGTAAAAATCTTCCATCGCCGAATAGAGAATCTCTTCGACCTGCGGTTTTAATCGGTGAATCTCGTCAATGAACAAAACATCGCCTTCTTCCAGATTCGTTAAAATCGCCGCCAGATCGCCCGATTTTTCGACCGCCGGTGCGGAAACGCTTTTTAAGTTTGCCCCGAGTTCGTTGGCGATAATGATCGAAAGAGATGTTTTTCCGAGTCCCGGAGGCCCGAATAAAAGAACGTGGTCGAGTGCTTCCCCGCGTCTGAGTGCGGCTTTTAAGAAAATCCGTAAATTATTGACAAGTTTGGCTTGTCCGATATATTCATCCAGACATTTCGGACGCAAACTCGGTTCGACCGAAACGTCCTCCAAGGTCGCTTCACCCAAAGTCAAAGTGTTTTTCGGTATTTCGTTTTCTACCAATTTCAAAGTCATATTTTATTGAACCCCTTATAAAATGTGCGTTAAGCGGTTTTTGAATGTATTCAAAAACCGCTTAACGTAACGATAAATTGTTAAAAACCATCGGTCTGGCTTATGCTGCCAACTTTTCTTCCTCTTCTTTTTCTTCCTGTTTTGCCTGCGGAAATTGGATGACATTGTCTTTTGCTTCCTGAACGAGCGGTCGGCTCAGTTTATCTACCAGCCAGAGCCGATAAACTTCCGCTTCTTCCGTCTTGCCCGTCCATCTCGCCCGGTTGAGCATCAGCATTCCCATCTCGAGTGTGTGATGCTGTCCGGCCCGGTCTTGCTGTCGGTCAAAGTATTGATATGTCCGCTCAAGACTTCTGACGCTTTTTTGAGCCGTTTCGACATCCTTAAAGCCCAATTTCCCGACAAAATGCTTCGAATAAACATTCATCGGATGAGCGGTTGATGTATACAGGTCGAAATAATTGTCAATCAAGCCCTCGTTGTGCAGAACCGAACCGACATAGCTCGGCTTTGCTCCCGAAATCGCCGCGATCGCTTCGATCTCGGTCGTTCCCGATTTGAACAGCGAAAGGATCATTTCCTTTTTGGTTTTGATTTCTTCCAATTCCTTTTCTTTAATCGTTTCTAAATTTGCTTTTGTAGTCATAGTTTCTACCTCACTTTTCACTTACTATTATACAGATGTTTCACAGATGAAACAAGTTGCCTATGAATGAAATTTCGAAGGCATTGACTGCATTTTAAACTGCTGTAAACAATAGATTTAAAATCTCACATGGAAATATTGTAGAATAACTTTTAAAATTAAAGTAGAAATCGAACTAGGGGAAGAAAAAAATGGCCAAAAAAGAAACGAAATTCGACGTTGAAAAAGCAAAGGAGCGGATAAAAAAGGGACGACGCAAAAACTGGTGGCGAAGACTCGGCTCAAAAGAAAGCGGATTTTGGTATAAGGATAAAAACGGCGACAAGATCGAATCGGAAGAACAGATTTCGCGGATCAATGATCTGGTCATTCCGCCGGCGTGGGAATATGTGCGGATCTCGCCCTCTAAAAGAAGCGATTTGCAGGCCGTCGGGATGGACGAAAGCGGCAGAGTTCAGTATCTCTACAGCGAAAGTTTCCGCCGGAAACGTGAACGCCAAAAGTTTGAAAAGATCGAACGTTTCGGCGAGCATCTGCCGAATCTGCGGAAGATTACGAATGAACATATCAAACTCGAAGGTTTTCCGCGTGAAAAGGTTCTGGCGGTGATGATGAGGCTCATCAATTCGCTTTATATGCGGATGGGTTCGGAACAGAGTGTCGAAAAATACAGAACTTACGGCATCACGACGCTTGGCAATAAACATCTTGAAATAAAGAAAAATGGTGAGCTTATCTTCGACTTTGTCGGTAAACATCAGATAAAACAACGCAAGGTCATGGTTGATGAAGAATTGGCGGAAATTTTGCAGGACCTTATGGAAATCGGAAAAAAACGGAAACTTTTTGAATATCTGGACGAAAACAATCGGCCGCAGTCCGTTAAACCGACTCATATCAATCAATATATCAAGGATCTGACCGCACCGGAGTTTTCGGCCAAAGATTTCAGAACCTGGGGCGGAACCCTTTTGGCCGCTTTGGAATTGAGCGAAATCGGCTGTTGCGACGATGAGAACGAAATAAAGAAAAATGTTCTCGAAGCGGTAAATAAAGTCGCTGAAAAGTTGGGCAACACACCGCAGGTCTGCCGCAGTTCTTATATTCATCCCGTCGTCATAAAATCCTACGAATCCGGCGTAACTCTGCAAGAATTCACGCCGGGATCAAACCGCCGGATCAAAAAGCTGGCGGAAATAACGCCGGAAGAAAAAGCTCTTTTGAAATTGTTTGAAAAATCCAAACAAAAAAAGTAAGGAGAGTTTTCACTTTCCTTACTTTCAGTAATAAAAAAATCCGAATTATTTTCTTAAAAGCACGACCGGAGATTGTTCCGAATTAAGAATCTGGGCAAAAAACTCTTTGACCGAGTTGTAATTTTTGCTCGGAATCAAAGTCCGGTTCGTGATCAATGTGCGTTTATAAAACAGCTTTCCTTCCTTTACCTCATAACTGGTCGAATATTTTCCGAACGAGGTTTCCAGATTTAATTCTTCGGGAACTTCATCCACCGTAAAACCCTGGGGCAGTTCAAAAACGGCCGTTTCCGTAAAGGAGTTGGATTCGAGTCTGATCGGATGAGTTCTGTCCTGTTCGGTCAAAGAAACAGACCGCAGACGGCTGACGATCGCCGGTTTGAAGATCAAAAGCCGGTTCTGCATCAATTGTCCGTATGTCGGGGCGGAAAACTCGACGTCCAGATCGAAACTCGCATCGGTGTGATTGTCATTCGGCGTTAGATCAACCAGCTTTGCGGCGGTCGCACCGCTCGTCAGCCATTGCTCGATGACCTTTCTATAATCGGATTTGGAAAGTTTGCGGTAAAGCGTTCGTTCATATTTCGAAGACTGTCCGCTCGTCAACTCGCGGATTTTACCCGAAACCGAACCGTTCTCCGTCAATTTAACCTCGACACTTCTTTTGAGAGCGTTCATTTCGGGCGGCGTTATCGGCATTTCGGTCAAAACGCCTTTTTCACCGGCCACGACCAAAGCCAGACTTCCCTGCAGATAGATCGGCAGATCCCCGACCGGTGTCAGATCATCCGTCGCATCGAAGATCAGAAGACGACCGAGATTCGCGTCGTTGATAACCGTCGGAGATTCGGTCTCCGGGCTGACGCGAACCGCAATGATACAGTGATTGAACTGTCCCGGAGAAGCCCATTCCTTCCGCACAAAGGTCGGATCGCCCGAATAGATGATGACCGGATAAGCTTCGATCTTCAAGGATTTGAGCATTGCCCGCATCAAGGTCGCTTTGTCCTTACAATCTCCGTAGCCGCGGCTCAAAACCAGATTCGACGGACGCGGCCGGTAACCGTTGCCGTGTCCGACGCCGATATCGATCGAGATATAT
The DNA here is from genome assembly GCA_041940665.1 of Pyrinomonadaceae bacterium. Lineage (GTDB taxonomy): Bacteria > Acidobacteriota > Blastocatellia > Pyrinomonadales > Pyrinomonadaceae > Aridibacter. Next base: position 11,734 of record JBGTRS010000056.1, read on the forward strand.
TGCAGATTCTGCACGAAGGTTCCGATGGCCTGGATTTTTTCAAGTTCGGTTTTGGAATTGGCCGTCAGTTCGCGGGCTTTGGCCGCCACCTCGTCATTGACGATGACCTGCGGATCATACATCGCCGTCGCCCATTCCGAGATTTCTCCCCAATTGTTAAAGACCTTATTTTTAACCCGCTGGTCGGTATTCTCAGGCATATAACTGATAGCCAGCCACGGAACGAGATTGAAAACCGAAGGACTCATCGGTTCATCCCGGATAAATTTGAGATTCCGCATCTCCCAGGTAAAACTCGAACCGTTAACCGTCGGTTTAACGTCTTCGTGATTGAACGTCAGACTCTTCGCCTGCCAACCCGTCGGAAGATTGAGCGTATAACGCGAAGTTAAGGTCGGCAAACCGAATTGCGGGAACCATTTTGTCTGATAGTAGATCGGAACGTCTTCGGACACGATCGTGTAGCCGAAGACCGAACCGACATCGGCATCATCCGAAGCATCTATGATTTTGACACGATATTCGTTATAGACATCGTCCGGGTCGGAGATTATATCCAGAACTTCTTTTTTTCCGTAGTCCTTAACGCCGTTTCCGCGAAACAACCAAGCATCAATTGAGCGAATCTTGCCGGAGCTGACCAGATATAAGGCTCTGGCAATGGCATAATCACGGCCTTCGCGGGTCAAAACCTTGATCGCATAATTTTCGACCGTGACGAGTTTACCGCTCGAATCCAGGGAAACGATCTCTTCGTTGTGCAAAACGACGGCCGGAACTTCCTTGCTATAACCCGGCACACTCATTCCGGCGGCCTGCTGGAGCCACCCCGGAACTTTATCGGGCGGTGCCGCCGCAACCGCGGTAAAAGCCGTGAGGATAAATAATAATGTTGCGAAAAACGGTTTAAAAAATCTAGTCATACAACCTCCAAAATTGCAGATGAGTTGAAGAATCTTCTCATCATATAAGATATCATTTTCGGATAAGGGCTAACGTGTGCGAATTGGATTTGTGAAACAAATCAAAAAGCATTTTAAGCGGCGTATAGGCTTTTGCCGGAAACAGAATATTGTTTCCGCCGCCGAAATAATAATTGCGTTTATACGTCAGGGTGTTTTTTTCCTTATCATAAATCAGACTGAATCGGAGTTCACCCAGTTTCGATTTTTCCACAACGTTATCGGGTTGGGTGAAATTTTCGATCTCAAAATTTTCCGGCAATTGGATTTCGATCTCGTCGGCTTCCGACCAGGGAAAACGAAAATAAACCGGATGCAGACGTTCCGCCCCGGAAAACTCGGGTTTGGAATTATATTGAAAAATCCCGGGCTGAAAGAACATCCGTTTTCCGGTCTGACTGGCGTAATCGGGGATTTTGACCTTATATGAATAGGTCAATGTTCCGTCGGATGTTTCGAAGTTTTGAATCTTCAACCCGGAAAATTCTCCGTTGCCGATCCACTCCTTGAGTTCTTCTTCGAACTCTTCGAGACGTTTTTCATTCGTATCGGATATGCCGGAACGCCGTCTGTCAACCGCCAGATTGCCCGTATATTGAATGCTGACCTCGCCTTCCATAACACCGTTTTCATTCAGTTTGAACTTTCCCGTTCGCAGACTTTTCGAAGACTCATAGTTTGAGAGCGGCGTTTTAGTCCAGAAACTTCTGCTTTCGGTGACGTGAAATGAATAGACGTCCTCTTCGAGCCAGATCAATTCTCCAAAGGGGAGATACGGCGTTCCCGGATTAAAATATTTCCACTCGCGATCAACGAGCACTGCGACACAGGCCGCATGGATAAAAGACGGATTGACCGGATCACGATTCGGATCGAAAAAATTAACACTGCGGTCGCCGGAAAGTACCAGACTTACGTCAAATCCGAGGGCTTTCGCCATTGATGCAAACAAAAAATCTATGTCCCGCGGACTGCCCGCCCCGTTCCGGAGGATGTCCGAAATCTTTTTGTTCTTGTATTCAAACCCTTCGGGATTTTCAAAACTCGTGTTTTTGATATATTTTTGCGTGAATTCGTAAAGTTTTCTCAACTGGTCGGTTTTATCGGTAGCTCCACTGGTCAGCTGTCTGGCTTTTTCCGCCACCGCTTCGTCCGGTTTGATACTTTCACTAAAATACATAGAGAATCCTCTGGCCAGAAAACTCCAGGTCAAAGCACTGTTCGCCGAATACGACAGATAAACCCACCGCCGGGTTTCTTCATCGGGCGGCATCCGCGGTTCTTCCTTGAACGCCGGAACGTTCGTCATGGTTACCAGATAGAATCCGTCTTCCGACTGACTGATGGGTGAGAGAGTCATATTACGCGGAAAAAACTG
>JBGTRS010000057.1:0-14007 GCA_041940665.1 Pyrinomonadaceae bacterium
AAAATTTCCGCTGTTTTTACGAAATATCCTCTGATCTATATTTCGGCAGTAAACTTAACGACCGATGCAACGAACAAATATTTTGTCAGCACGGAAGGCTCATCGCTTCAGCACGGCACGACGCAGGCCAGAGTAGCGATCTATGCCGTTACGAAAGCCGATGACGGAATGGATATGTTCCGGTTTGAATCGTTCGAGTCGCCGACAATCGAAGGTTTGCCCGATGAAAGCAAAATGATCGAAGCGGCGGAAAAGGTGGCAAAAGATCTGATGGCTTTGCGAAAAGCTCCCGTGATGGAACCATATACGGGGCCGGCGATTCTTTCGGGACGGGCAAGCGGAGTTTTCTTTCACGAAATTTTCGGCCACCGCATCGAAGGTCATCGCCAGAAATCCGAGTTTGAAGGAAACACCTTCACGGCCAAAGTCGGCGAAAGAGTTCTTCCGCCGTTCTTTTCCGTTTCGGACAATCCGACCTTGAAGAAATACGGTTCGACCGATCTGAGCGGATATTATCAATACGACGATGAAGGCGTCATCGCACAAAATGCACAGCTTGTTCAGCAGGGCATTTTAAAAACCTTTCTGATGAGCCGTTCGCCGCTCGAAGGCGTTGAAAGATCGAACGGACACGGCCGGGCTCAACCCGGTATCGGTCCCGTCAGCCGGCAGGGAAATCTGATCGTCGAATCCAGCAAAACATTCTCGAAGGCCCAGCTTCGCAAGATGCTTCTGGATGAAGTAAAACGGCAGGGCAAAAAATACGGTCTGTTTTTCGACGATATTTCCGGCGGTTTTACAAACACTTCGAGATTTGCCACGCAGGCTTTTCAGGTAACGCCCGTGATGGTTTACAAGGTTTATCCCGACGGACGGCCTGATGAACTCGTCCGCGGTCTCGATCTGATCGGGACGCCGCTGACCGTTTTCAGTAAAATCATCGCGGCGGACAACTCGCCGGAAGTTTTTAACGGCGTCTGCGGAGCGGAAAGCGGTTGGGTGCCGGTTTCGGCGATCTCGCCGGGAATTCTCGTCAGTCAGATCGAAGTTCAAAAACGGGCGAATCCGAAAGAATCGCCGCCGATCCTGCCGCCGCCCGGCGTGAGCATCGAAGAATGGAAGGAGGTAAGAGGCAAATGAAAAAATTTATGAGAACATTTTTACCGTTAATTTTGATTTTTAATTTGGTTCTGCCTGCTTTCAGTCAGCCGAAAGTCAATGAAGACATAATCTTTCGGGCCGTCGAAGATGAAATGGCCCGAACGGTCAAGGATCTCAAATTTAAGGATTTCGACAAACCGTATTTTTTGGAATACATCGTCGAAGATGTTGATATGCTGACGATCACGGCGACCTTCGGTGCGATCAAAAAATCGAGCCGCGATCAAAGCCGGATTCTTTTTACCGAAGTTCGCATCGGTGATTACGATCTCGACAGTGCCGGAGAATTTTCTTTCAAGCTTCCCTATCCGATGCCGCTCGATGATGATTATACGTCTTTGCGGCGGTCGGTCTGGTATGTTACGGACAGGTCTTATAAGCAGGCGATAGATATGTTTGAAATGATCAAGGCGGACAAACGCAACAGCACCGAAGATGAGGAAGACAAAGTTCCTTCGCTTTCCAAAGAAGAGCCGGTCGTTTCGGTTGCGACACGCGGCAATTTGGAAATTGACCAAAAAGCGTGGGAGAAAAAAGTCCGCGACTGGTCGGCGGAATTTCGTAAATATCCGGAGTTTCGCGAGTCGAATTTCAATTTTTACATCCGGCAGGCCAACCGTTATCTGGTCAATAATGAGGGAACGAAAATTCTCAAACCCGAATTGCTGATAACGATTGATATCCACGCCCGGGCGGCGACCGATGACAATTCGACGCTCGAGCCGTATCGGCATATTTTTGCGACGAGTCTCGATGAAGTTCCGACGGTGGAGGAAATAAATCAAGAAATAAAAGGACTGTCGGATGACGTCAAAAAATTCAAAAATGCGACGCAGTTCAAAGATACCTATATCGGTCCCGCCCTTTTCACGGAAGGTGCATCGGTTCAGCTTTTTCTGCAATTGCTGGCTCCGAATTTAAGCGGCGGAGATTTTACCGACCGGATCGGCAGAAAAGTTCTGCCTTCGTTCCTGACGGTGGTTGATGATCCTTCAATCACAAATCTCGGCGATGCAAAGTTAGCCGGACATTACAAAATTGACGAACAGGGCGTTCCGGCAGAGCCTCTCACTTTGATCGAAAACGGCATTCTGAAAACCTTATTGATGACGCGAAAACCGACCAAGGAAATTCAGAAATCGAACGGTCGGGCGAGAGGTGCGGGCTTCGGCGGTGCGACTGCCAACATCAGCAATCTCATCGTTAAAGCGACGAACGGACAGAGTTTTGATGAGCTTAAAAAACGGCTGATCGAAGAATGCAAAAAACAGGGCTTGGAATACGGCGTGATCTTCCGCGAAAACGATTCGACGTTCAGCACATTTACCAGCACCAGTTCGATCCTCGTCAATAAAGTTTATGTCGAAGACGGCCGCGAAGAGTTGTTCAGAGAGGTGAGCGTTATGGATCTGACCGTCCGCGAACTGCGCAACCTGGTCGCCGCCGGAAACGATCCGTTTACATTCAATCTGCTTGTCAACAGCAGTTACGACGGTGACGGAACTCCGGCCAGCGTCACCGCACCCTCGGTTTTGCTCGATGAAGTTTATCTGAAAAAGAGCAAGTTCAGCCGTGAAAAACCGAAATTGGTGACGCATCCGTTCTTTGAAGCAAAGGATCAATAAGTAGTAAAACGTAAATAATGAATGGTGAATAGTAAGAGCAGGTTATTCTAAGTCCTTAAAAAAAAAGGCGTGAAGATCAAAATCTCCACGCCTTTTTTGTGTTACAAAGACAAATAAAATTAATCATCTCCGCCGCCCATAAAGATCTGGAGAATATACCAGAACAGCAGGGCGATACTGGCAAATAAGCCGAGCGAAGCAGCGACATACTGGTCTGTTCGATAGTGATGAAGCATATTCGAGGTTTCATAAAGAATCGAAGCTCCGGCAAATGCAACCATAGCAAATGCGAAAATGCTTCCCAAACTGAATCCGAAAATTATGCCCGAAGCGATAAATCCGAGAGCGACAAAACCACCAATAGCTAAAATTGGTCCGAGAAATGAAAAATCTTTTCTTGTTAAAAAGACGACTGCTGTTAACCCTAAAAACAGACCGATCGTTACGACTCCGGCTTTCAGAATCGTAACAATTCCTTCATCAGCGGCAATGGTTGCCATAAAAAGCAACGGCAGAAAAATGATTGACCAAGCGACTGTAAATAAAATCAGCCCCATATATTGCATATATTTTGAGGTTTGCGATCTAGCCCAAGATTGAGCAAGCCACGAAACACCCATAAACAACAATAATACTACCAACCAAGAAATTTGTAGCATACCTTCAGCAATCCAGATTCCGCGTCCCGAGCCGACCAGATAACTGACGATACCACCAAACATCAAAACCGAAAGTGCCAGATGTGCGTAAGTTTTGCGTATAAACGAGGCTCGTTCTTCCGGCAAAGCGTTAGCGACCGTGTAGCCTCTCATTGTATTTTCGTAAGCTGTGTTGTTCATTTCTACTCCTTAATTCAAATAAAACAAAAACTCGTTTATAGGATGCTGTTTTAATCAAAAAATCTGTCTTAAAATCTTGTTTATAGTATAACATTCCGGACGGAAAAAGCGGAATGGTTTATTTTGCCGCGTCTTTTTGATACCAGTCCTCGTGCCGGGACCAGTTTCCGCAGGAAAGACAGGTCGTAAAACGCCATTGATGCCGGCAGACGGGACATTTTCCGCGTGTGTCGAAGGTGTTCCAGGCCGTGCCGCAAGAATCGTAGAAGTACTCCGGATAATCACAATCACAGCAGTACCAGAGGCTTTCTTTTTTCGGTTGCCAATTGCACTTCGGACAGCGGATGCGTTTGAAATCCGTCGCCGTCTTTTCCGCTTCCTTTAGCTTTTCGATGATTTCATCGGTTTTCGAACTCTTTTGCAGAAGCGTAAAGAAAACCTTGATAAAATAAATTTTTTGTTGCGGATTCATTCTAAATCTTTCATCGCGGCAAGTTCGCGGGTTTTCCTCAGCCGTTTCGGACCGAACCAGAGCCAGAAACCCGTCACCGTAAAGGTCAGGAGCGAAAGTCCCATCACGGATGTGTAGGCGAGTTTCAGGTATTCGCCGTTCGTGCCGAATATGTAGTCGAGCACCGAACCGTCGTGGATGTTTTCAATAAGATCGGAACGCCTGCGTTCGATCTGCAGAAGTTCGCCCGTCGTCAGATCGAGTTGCAATCCCCAGTAATCTTCGGCAAAAACGAATTTGACCATTCCCTTGTCGGGACGCACGTCAATTCTTTCGAGTTTGAGGGACATATCTTTGGAAATCTGTTCACGGGCGATCTTAACGGCATTCTCGTGCAGTTCGTCGAGCGTTTTCCAATCCTTCGGATTCGTTGATTTTCCCTTAAAAGATTTCGGCAAAATCATTCCGCCCGATTGTTTTTTCCAGCCGAGAAGCAAACCCGAAATTGATACGACAAAAAAGAATATAAAGAGGCACGCTCCCGTAAAACGGTGAATTTTACGAAACAAACGCAGACGTTTGGCTTGTTTTTTCGATTTGGTATCAGTCATTTTGTAAAACTTTTGAAAAAAACTATTTACGGATAACCCGCGTGATCTCGCCCGGCGAACTTTCCGTACCTTCCGAATCAACCGCCCGGACGTAATAAAAATAGACTTCGCCGGATTTGACGCCTTCGTCTTTGAATTCGTTGGTCGGGAGAAGTTCCTGGTTGCGGCGTTCCCATTTTTCGAGCGGTAAATTCTCATCCGCCGAACGGTATATGTTGTAACCGGCGAAGTCTTTCAGGGGATTCTGCTCGAATTGTTTTCCGCTGTGGTCGGTGAAGGTGGTTTTCGGCGTTATCGGTTTACTTTCCGTGCCGTCTTCAAAAACCTGCGTAAGTTTATAAAAATATCTTTTTCCGGCGGCGGCGGTCGGATCGTCGAAATCGCCTTCGGGAACCGGTTCATCGGTCAATCTCGCCCAAAACGCGAACGGCAGACTTTCGTTTTCGGAGCGATAGATATGATAGCCGATAACTTTGCGGCTGAGTTTTTCACGCAGTTGTTTTTTCTTTTTTCGCAGTTGTTTTTTATTCATACTTTTTCTGACTGGAACGCAAACGGCTCGTTTGCACATTTGATGAGCGAAGCGAGACAAACGAACGGGGTTGCAGCATTTTAAATGTGAAATTTACTTTTCAACGCTATGAAAAAAGTTTCAGTTATTCAGATTTGAAACATTTTTCCAACGCTGTCGCGTCGGTGCAAACGAGCCGTTTGCGTTCCAGTCCAAATAAGAAAAGCGGCTCCCTTTCGAGCCGCCTGTTTCTAAAAAAATTTGTTAAATGGATTCGGTTTGACAAAATACTTGCTGATCTTTAAATTGCCGGAATGAGCTTTTTTTGCTTTATTCCACCGACATTTTCTTGTATTTCAACTTTCCTTCGTAAAAACCTCGTCCCTGATTTATTATAACCTTTCCAGTTATTTTTGCCGGACATTACCGGCTCAAATAGTCTGGCGGTGTTTCGATTGAATTATTTTTCATAATCTATCACCTCCTTCATTTTTAAGATTACGATAATGTTAAACAAATTGTCAAAATCCACGGAAAATTTATTTGCAAAAAATTCATTTCAAATCTTGCGAGACCTGTCTGTTTTCGACGGCAACGACCGTTCCGAGTTTGACGAAAGTGTTGTCTTTTTTGACCTTTACTTTCAGACGCGGTGAAGCCCGGTCGCCGCTCGCATCGTTCAAGTTCGAACGGTAGGTGATCGTGTAAGCCGTCCGGAGCTGTTTGACGATGTCATCATAAGCCGTCTGAATCTGACTCAGGCGTTCAATCGGGTAATAAACTCCGCCGGAAATTTTTGCCAGTTCTTCGCCTTCTTCCTGGGCTTTCGAGGTCAAAGTTTGCGACAGAAAACGGCTTCGCAGAGGGTCAACCGTTTTGTTCGGATCGGCATCTTCGCCCGCCGCGATCAGGCCCGACGGTACATAGAGCGGATAGACGAGAGCACCGCTTTCCTGAATCGAGCCGAGCAGGGCATTGAACGGCAGAAACGAGCGGTTGTCATCGCCGTCCGACAAGATGACGATCGCCGTTCTTTCGCCTTTCATCGGCCGCAATGTTTCGGTCAGAACATAGGCGATCGAATCGTAATAGGCCGTTCCGCCGCCCGCATCGAATGTGTCGAGGCTTTCCGAAAGCGTTTCTTTGTCGGTCGTAAATGTCGAAAGCGTTTTGACATCTTCATTGAAGATGACGATCGAGAGCTTGTCCTGCGTGCCGACCGTGTTGACGAAATTCCGGGCGGCTTTGCGGATAAAATCAACATAATTGTCAATACTGCCCGAAACGTCCAGAAGAAGGACAAGATTGAACGGAGCGGTGGTTGCTTCGACCGATAAAACCTCGCGTTCTTCGCCGCGTTCGGTCAGTTCAAAATCGCTTTTTGCCAGATCGGAGACGGAACGGTTGTTGATATCAACGACCTGCACGGTTACTTTTTTGACATTCGCCGAAACGGCGTTGCGTTTTTCGGTGGCAGTATTCAAAAAAGGCGTGCTTTGCCGCGGCGGCAAAGTGGCGGCATATTCGCCGAAGTATTTCGGACTCGCCCGGCGGATCGCTTCCGTCAAAAGCGAATCGCCACTGCGGATAACGGCTTTCGCCGCTTCCGTCAGAGGTCTTTCCGAAAGGTCGGAAGGCACTTCGTTCGGCGGAACATTCAAAAGAATGATTCCGCGGGCGGTTCTTAAATCCAGTGATATTTGTCCTTTGTCCTTTGTTTTTTGTTCTTTGTTTTCCGGGTTTTCGTTATTTTCCGTCTCTTCATTAGAATCGGAACTTTGAATCTTGAACTTTGAACCTTGAATTTCTTTTTGTATCTTGCCTTGAATGACGAATTTTCCGGCGGATTTTTCCTTGACTTCTTCGAGTTCGACATCGCTCAGGAAACGCGGCCGCGAAGCCGACCACAAAAATTTGTATTTCAGGTCTCGAAGCGGCACATCGGCGTAAATCGTGCCCGTGTCGGATTGGGCTTCGGCTTCGGCAAAATTACCGATGATGCGGATCTGTCCGTCTTTGGTTTCGAGTCGGATTTTGGTGCGAACGGGAATTTGCAAGGTCAGATCAACTCTCGAATCCTCTTTGTTCGGAACGACCTCGATTTTTAATTTACCGTCGGAATTATCTATTTTCAGTTCACCGTCGGAAAGGCTTTGGGATGAATCAACATTTAACGAAACTTCATTTTCGTTCTTATCATTTGCTTCAATATCAATTCTGCCGTAGAGATTTTTTATTTCGACCGTACCGCCGGTTTTCAGAGGAAATTTTTTGCCGGCGACCTCAGTTTCCTGTGCGAAGATCGTCAGACTGAAAATCGCCAAATAAATTACTACTTGTAAACAATATTTTTTCATTTTGGTTCTACGGTTTAGACGGATTGGTCGTGTCGGATATTTTACCCGATTGGATTAAGCGTTCCCGGACTCTCTGCTGCCATTTACTTTGAGGCTTATCCGACTCGTCGAGTTTGCCCAATAATCCCTGCATTGACTCGCCGCCCGCCTGTCGCGTCTTAAAATAGATCAAAGCGGTGATGACCGATGTGAAAGACGAGATCAAGATGGCCAGCGGTGTCCAGATAATTTCAAAGATGCCTTCCGTCAAAGCCTGACCGAACTGGGCTCGCATATCTTTTTCTTCCTTTTTCTTTTCTTTCGGGTCGGCATTTTTAAGTTCGAGACCTTTGTTTCCGAAGGTTATGTTGAAATCATCCTTCGTCTTATCCGCGTCCTGTTTCGCCGGAACGCCTTCTCTTTCCATTTCGGCAATCTTACTTGATTTTTGAATATTACCGATGATCGAACCGACCGAGAGACCGATTATTATTGATAAAAAAACAGGAAGAACATAAACGAGAATTGATGTGGCAAAAACGGTTGAAAATGAACGTCTGACGAGTTCGACGGAACGCCGGAAGGCCGCTTTGCCGCTGATGTCTTCCATCATGATCGAAGGAGCGATCAGCATAAACAGACTGCTGACGATTACACCGAGTAAAATAAAGCCGAGAGTGCTGGTAATAACGAGCAGTAGAATTGCCAGCGGGTTGGAAACATAAACATAGACTAAAATCACCGGCAAAATCCAGCCCAAAATTCCGGCAATCCCGCCGATACCGAAACTGATAAACGATAAAAGCGTGCTTAAAGTTACCGTTCCGGTCAGCGGTTTCCAACGTTTTTTGATTTCCCGGAAGGCCGCCCGCAAACTTATCGGACGAAGCGGGAAAGCGATGGTTTGAGCGACCACCCAGGTTATCATTCCGACCAGCAAAGCGGATGTGACTATCTGGAGAAAGAACGATGAAATTCCCAAAACAGCGGAAAAAAGCTGGGCTAATCCGCTATCCACTTCATTTATTCTCAGCGTAAAATTAACTCCGACCCTTGCAAAGGTCAGAATAATAAGCGGAATAAAGGTCAGAACCGATAAAGCCAAAAATTTCGGCAGTCGCTCGCTGTAGATCACGACCGAGCGGGTTAAAAGCTGCCAAAGCCCTTCGGAGTTCGAGCGTAATTTGCTCGCCAACGCCTGAGCCGATTCGGGACGGTCTTCCGCATCTTTGGAAAGCGACTGCATGACGATCCCCTTCAGTTTTTTCGGGACTTTTTTTGCTTTTAAAGGCGGCGGTTCTTCCGTTTTATGACCGTCCATCACTTTCACGTAATCACCCGTAAAAGGCAGGTTGCCCGAAAGCATCTGATAAATTATCACGGCCAGCGAATAGATGTCGGAACGCGGGGTTAATTTTTCACCGCGGCATTGTTCGGGCGACATATAAAGCGGTGTGCCGAGAACCGCCCCGACACGGGTCAGATCGGCAGTCGAAGAAGTTTTATGCAATGGTTTCTTGTCCGTTTCGATTCCTTCGGAAAGAATTTTGGTTCCCTTTTCATCCGGGTCGCCGAGAATCTTTGTGCCTTTGCTGTCTTCTTCTTTATCCGAAATCTTGGTTTTGTTGATCGGCAGGATCGCCGTGCCGTCTTCGGAGTTGTCGTTATCAGGCCGATTCTGAATCATCGTTCCCGTTTCTTCCGTTTCGGGAACGAGTGTTTTTGATTCTTCAATAAGAGCGACCGTTTCGTTTTCTCCGATGACCGTCGAACTTTTTTTATCTATAACAGTTTCCGATTGGCTTTCGTCAACCGATGTTTGCTTTTCCCGGATAAGAGCGGTTTTGGAAACATTGGAAGAGGATATTTCGAGGCTGTGGGCCAGATCTTCAAGCTGTGCTTCTTCGAGTTTGGCGATTCCGAAGTCAAGAACTTTGACCGTGTAGCCGCCGCGTTGATTCGGTTCGAGCCAGATGTTGTCGGGTTTTAGATCGCGGTGAATGATACCTTGTTTGTGGGCTTCTTCGACCGCCGAACAGACCTGTTCGAGAATATCTATAGAAAACTCGACGGGAAGTTTCTTTTCTTCGTCCAAAACCTCGCCGAGCGTGCAGCCGTCGAGATATTCCATAACGAGATAGGCGACATTTTCGCCGCCCTCGGTTTTGGCAAAACCGAAATCGGTGACATCAACGACATTCGGATGGCGGAGTCTTCCCGCCGCTCTCGCTTCGCGGCGGAAACGCTCGACAAATTCCTGACGTTTCATAAAATCGGGAGCGATGACTTTGACCGCGACGGGTCTGCCCGTGCCGATATGCGTCGAGAGATAAACCGTTCCCATGCCGCCCTGGCCGAGTTGTTTTTCGATACTGTATTTGCCGTCAAGAACCTGACCGACAATTCCATCCGCGTTCATAACTTGATATACAGAAAACTCTAACTGCTATGACAGTATATTTGCAAGTTATTACGCGAATGTCTGGATTTTGTTCTAAAATCCGGCTAAGACCGATTCCTTTCTTTCCCGGATGCTGATCGTGCCGTTAAAGGAGCGGAGATTGAGATTTGCTTCGCCTTTGCCCATTTTTCCTTTGAAATAAAAAAGCGATTCGGTTTTTTCTTTGGAAATTTCCTTGAGCGGAAGTTCGGACTGGAATGCACCGCCGTAGGCGGCGATGATCTGACAGGAACTATCGGAAGGGATCGCCAGGTTTATCGAACCGTTGGTCGTATAAAAATCGTATTTTCCGAATGGTTTTAAATTGCCGATGTAATTTATCGAACCTGTCGTCGAGGAAGATTCGACCTCTTTTTGTTCGACCGATTGGAGAGTGATCGCACCACTGCGGGTTTTGGCTTTGAAATAATCGCCGATCTCGCTCGAATCCGTGTTGTAGGCAACGATGTTTCCGGTCGTCGTTGATAAGAACATCTTGCCGCTCGAATTTCTGACCGTAACACCGCCCTGATAGGTCTGGGCGTCAATTCTGTCGGCGATATTGCTCAGATAGATATCGCCGCGGAGAACCTCGACCTTGGCGGCTCTGACCGAATCGATCGTCGTTTCGCTCTCGTCTTTGCTGTTTTCGATGGTGATGCTTGCATTCTGCGGAATATCCAATTCGATCTCGCCGGAAAGACAGGTATTTTCAACCGACTCGGCTTCCGCATTCGGGTTATATTCCGAAACCTGGATCCAGACCGGCAGATTTTGCTTGCGGTCTTTTTCGCGGACTTTAAAGCCGATCTTGGTTTTTTTGCTGTTGCGGACAAACACGCGGGCTTCATCCCGATCCCAACCGTTGACCTTGATGCTTCCCTTTAAAACGCAGAGCGAAACATAGACTTTCGGATGAACGGCGATTGACCTTTCGTCAACATACTCACCGCCGACGGAGAAGGTTCTGAATCTGAATCTGTTTCGATTGACTTTCGGAGCGTTTGCCACACGCGGTGCGGTCGCCCTTTCAACCCATTTGACCGCCGGTTTTTCTTTTTCCACCTTGTCCGCTTTTTTTTCGGCGTTTTCTTTATCCTTGCATTCTTTTTCTTTAGAAGATTTCGTTTGTCCAAAGACAAGACCGCCCAAAGCCAAAAGAATAAAAATCATCGTGAAGGCAATCGGGTGAGTTAATTTATGTAATTTTTGTTTAATAAAAATCTCCATTTAAGTTTACTGAATACTCGCCATCAATTCGTTTTTCTCCGCCACCGAATTCAGCAAGTCAATTTTATTTTGATACGAAGCTCTTAAAACCTCGCGGGCGGCCTGATTGTTCGGATTTTTGCGGACTTCCGTTTTCATCTTTTTGATCGCGTCATTGACGACCGCCAAATCTCTTTCGAATTCAACTCTTTCGCCCGGAGCTAAAACCATATCCTTACTGTTATCAACCGTTCGGCTCAAGGTTGCGATCGTCTGCAAATAACTGTCTTCACCGGACAGATTAGGACTTGCGGGCGGTTCTGTATTTTCACCGCTTTCTACTTTGGGAGGTTTCGGATTTTGCGGTTTAATCTTGCGATCGTCTTTTTGAGTTTTCAAACCGCCTGTCTGAATCACTGCAAAACCGCCGGTATTTCGAGGCTTCTGAGCCGGTATCTCATTTGATTTATCGGTTTCTTTCATATCGGGTGAATCCGTTTTATTTTTACCGATCGATTGAATAAATCTTCCATCAAATGGTTCGATTTCGGCTCCGCCTTTGACTACAACATCACCCTTTGAAGGCATCGGTTGGAACATTTTCAAACCGATCGCCAGAGTGCAGACGAATAAAACGACGCTCGCAAAAGCAACGAGACTCGGACTGCGGAAGTTGAAACCGTTGGCCGGAAGCAAACCTGCCGTTAATTTATGCCACCAGCTTTCCTTTGATTCTATTTCACGGATCGAATCAAAAACCTTCGTGCGTAAGCGTTCGGTCGGCACCAAACAATTCAGTTCTTCATCCAGAACCGCAAAGGCAAAAGCGTTTTCTTCTTCAGTTTCCGCCAGAAGCATCGCACAGGTGTCGCATAGAGCGATGTGCTTAATGACATTCTCCGTCACATCGGAAGTGAGTTCGCCGTCTATAAAGGCCTGCATTGTGCCTATTTCAAAGCATTTTTCTTTTTTCATACCTCACCTCCGAGTTTGCCGTAATACCGTATAAATTCCTTCTTTCCACGAGCAATAAATGTGCCGATACTCGTCTCGGTCAGAGACAAAGTCTCGGCAATTTCCTTATAAGATAAGCCTTGTTGCTTTAAGATCAAACAACTCCGCAGAGGTTCCTTCACCTTGTTCAAAGCGGTGTGGACTTCGCCGGCGGTTTCTTTCTGGACAAGTTTCTTTTCCGCCGTAAAATCGTCGTGATCTCCACGTTCTTGGACGTATTTTTCTTCTCTTACGTTTGCCCTTGAATTTCCACGCACCGTATTCTTTGCCAGATTCAATGCGACGCGGATCAGCCAGGGTTTCAGCATTTCTTCATCCTTGATGCTGTCCATATTATGATACAGCTTGATGAATGTTTCCTGCGTAATATCCTCTGCCAATCCCGCATCCTGCACGATCGCACACGCCGCCCGAAAGACAGTTCTGTTGTGAAGCGTAAACGCCTCATCAAAAACGATCTCGTCTTTTACCGTCACTGTTTGTTCGGACATCACGTCCACTATTGTTTTCACGCCTTCGCTCATTTTATCATCTGCCGATGGCTTTCAATAACAATACACCACTAATGCGGGTTTTATGACATTTTTTTTGAATATTTAATACTTTACAACCTTTGCCTTATGCAGAATCTCTTTGGGAATCTGTTTTTCATTCATCGCCGTTACAAAAAACAGATGGCTTTCGATATTTTCGTTAAAGATCTCGCCGAATTTTTTATCCAGAAACTCTTTTGAAAAATTCTCGACATAAACAGGCTCGACCAAAGCGAGTTTTCTCAGGCATTCGTTCAAGGTTTCGTTTTTGCCGTTATGGTCATTTTCGCTGAGGATGAGTTTTATGGCGGCTTTGTCACGGGCAAAATGGGCGAGCAGAGAAGCCGTCCGGCTGACGGCGGATTCAAATCGCTTACCGCTGTCCGAAGTTATTTCGCCCTTTTGTTCTTCGTCAAGTTTTTCACGCAGACTTTTGGCTTTTTCTTTCGGGGATTTGGTCATTCTTTTATCGAAGATAACCGTGATGCGTTTTTCGTCCTCGGCGGCAAACTCCCGCACGGTCAGACGGTTGGCCCGGGCGGTCGCTTTCCAGTCAATATGCCGCAGGTCGTCCAAAGGCTGATAATCCCGCAAACTCAATAGATCCTGTCCCATACCGCGTTTTTTCGACACGAGCCGGCCGGCATCGATCGGCAGTTCAATAAGTTCGGTTTCGAGTTCTTCGAGTTTCGGAAAAATTATGATCTCCGCCCGCTGGGCCGGAAGCCGGCGGCGATGCCGGAAAAAGGCAAACGGAAACTTGGTCGAGAGTTCAAAATCCTTGATAATAAAACGCCCGCGGCGGTCAAAGATATGTTCGACCTTGTTTTCGATAAAATCCTTTCGCGGAACGTGCAGAAAATAGTCCAAAGTATGCTTGAGAAGCGGCGGACGCGAGAATTTATCCGCCCATTTTTCCGGCAGAATCTTCATTAAATCTTCAAAGATGATTGATTTTTTGCGGTTTTTTCCGCGAACCTCGGCCGTGATCGAAAAGGACGGGAAAATCCGCTTGCGGTTATGCAGGCTGACCAAAATCGGTGTCGGTTCTTCGGCAAAGATTGTTTCGGGAAAACGCATTTTGACGTCGAGTTTTTTCAAACAAAAATTGCCGATTACAAAACCGATAACAAGAGCCGAAGTTATAAAAGATAAAACCAAAAACAAAAGATTGTTGCCCGTATTCCAGGCCGAAAATGCGACGATCACGAGCAGACCGATAAAGATCGCTCCGCCGGTCGTAAATTCAAACGGCAAATTCAGTTGCGAGGCTTCGG
>JBGTRS010000058.1:0-14005 GCA_041940665.1 Pyrinomonadaceae bacterium
GGAATTTAACTTCAACCGAAATAAATAATCAAATACGGGGCTTTCAACCGTTTCCGAGATCATTTTCGAATTATCAAGGACAAAAAATCACGTTTTGGAAAGGGGTTGAAGTTGCGAGTTCCGAATTCGGAGTTCAGAGTTCGCAGGTTGGAGTAATACTAAAAGCATCCGGCGATGAAATGCTGATCCGATGTGGTAAAAATACGGTTTTAAAGATCGAGGAATTGCAGATCGAAGGAAAACGCCGGATGGAAACAAGAGATTTTTTGAACGGTATTAAATTGGAAGTCGGCGAAGTTTTGGGAAATGGATCAGCATCCGCTGATGCTACCGATTGAAAGAAATGAGTTATCAGATCATCACATTTTATGAATTCAAAAAGTTGAAAGACTTGGAGGTAATAAAATCCGCTTTGAAATCCTTAATGGCGGAGTATTCCGTTTACGGGACTTTTATCATTGCCGAAGAAGGTTTTAATTCGACCGTCTGCGGCCGGCCGGAAGATATTAAAAAGTTTTTGCCGGAGGTTGAAAGGGTTTTCGATACGAAAATCGTTTATAAATCTTCGATGCACGATGAGATCGCCTTTCAGAGACAAAAAGTGAAGATAAAAAAAGAGATCGTAACTTTGCGTAAACAGGTTGATTTTGAAAAGGGTTTGGGAACACACATTGCGGCAAAAGATTGGAATAAAATTATTTCCGATGAAGAAACCTTTGTTCTCGATACCCGAAACGATTATGAATACAAGGTCGGAACATTCAAAAATGCCGTCAATCCGAAAACAGCGAGTTTTAATGAATTGCCGGAATTTGTCGAGAAAAATCTCGATCCCGAAAAACATAAAAAGATCGCTATGTTCTGCACGGGCGGCATCCGTTGCGAAAAATTTGCTCCATATTTGAAGGAAAAAGGTTTTAAGGAAGTATTTCAACTCGAAGGCGGCATCTTAAAATATCTGGAAGAAATCTCCGAAGAAGAAAGCCTCTGGGAAGGCGAATGTTTTGTCTTCGATGAACGGATCACGGTTGATGAAAAATTGCAGAAGGGCAAGGAAAAAGATCTATCTTTGGAAACGAAAAAATGAAAATCTCACCCGCCCGAAAATCCGCATTTGAAATCCTGAATAAAATTGAAAAGGAAAGGGCTTTTTCATCGGTTTTACTGCCGATTTACGAAGAAAATCTCAGTCCGAAAGACCGTTCACTCTGCCACGAGATCGTTCTCGGGGTTTTGCGAACGAAACTCTATCTTGACGAAATAATAAAAAAACTAACGAAAAAGAGTTTGAAAAAATTTGATTTGGAGGTTTTGAACGCTCTGCGAATCGGGCTTTACCAGATATTTTACCTGGATAGAGTTCCTGCTTATTCGGCGGTCAATGAATCGGTCAGCCTGGTTAAGTTAGCGAAAAAAAAATCGGCCGGCGGATTGGTCAATGCGGTTTTGCGGCGGGCTTTAAAAGAAGAGTTCGAGTTAAAGTTTTCAGACGATTTGAAAAAAATCTCGATCGAAACCTCGCATCCCGTTTGGCTGATCGAAAGATGGAAGGAGCAATTCGGATTAGAATCTGCCAAAAAAATTGCCGAAGCGAACAACCAAACACCGAAGATGACTTTTCGTTTGACGGCGGAATTTTACCGAAATGATACGGACAAACAGGTCGGCATTTTGAAAAGCATTGAAGACAAAGTTGCAAAATCAGAAGTTACCGAAGACAGTTTTGTCGTGAAAGAATTAACCGGTGAGTTAAGGGAATTGGCCGCAGACGGATTGATATATTTTCAGGATGAAGGTTCGCAGATCGTTGCTTCCTCCGTAAATTTGCAGGAAAACGAAAGTTTTTTTGATGTTTGTGCTTCGCCGGGAAGCAAGACGACATTTCTTCAGATGGACATTGCCAAACGCAAAATCCAGCACAAAATTTTCGTTGCCGGGGATTTTTACCGGCATCGGATTCGGAATTTAAAAACAAATTGCGAAAATCAGGGTGTTGAAAATATCGAAATTGTTCAATATGATGCATCGGAAAACTTGCCATTCGGTGATGAAAGTTTTGATGTCGTGTTAGTAGATGCACCTTGCTCGGGAACGGGAACGATTCGGAATAACCCCGAAATCCGATATAATTTGAACGAAGCTGATTTTAGTGAACTATCTTTCAAACAACTCGCTATCCTCCATCACGCATCAAAACCGGTTAAACACGGCGGCCGGCTTGTTTATTCGACCTGTTCGCTGGAAACCGAAGAAAACGAAAAAGTTATAAGGAAATTTTTGCAGGAAAATTCGGGTTTTGAGAAAATTCGTGTGAATTTGGGTGAAAGTTTTTTAACCGCTGAAGGTTTTGCCAGAATTTTTCCGCACAGAGAAGATACGGACGGCTTTTTTATCGCGGTTCTGAAACGCATTTTATAGGTTTATTCTTTAGCTTTATAGCGAAAAATGATAGACTTCGTTAGTTTCTTTTGCACATTTACCGGAGAATTTAGAAAATGGGTTTATTAAAAAACAGTATGTCGGCAATCGGACGGCTTTTGACCGTTGTTGCTTTAGCCGGAACATTTCTGGTCGGCTTATTCGGAGTTGTCTATCTTCATCTTCGCGGCGAAGAGATACAGATTCCGAAGGTCGTCGGTAAAAATTTCAATGACGGAAAAGATGAGTTGACGCAAAACGGTCTGCGGATCAAGAAAATTGCCACCCGCTATAGTAACGAACCACCGAATACTATTCTCGAACAAAGACCCAAAGCCGGAACCGTTGCCAAAACGGGTTTGATGATCTCGGTTGTGGTGAGCGAACCGAATCCAGACGGTAGCGAGGCTCCGATGGATGTTAAGGACGATGATGAAGCGATCGAAGAAATCGAATCTTTGCCGGAATTAAAAACCGATAAGGCAAAGAAAAAAGCGAGCAGTAAACCCAAAAAAGACAACAAAGCCCGCGATGTCATCAAGAAGGATAAAGATAAGTCCGATGAAACCAAATCCACCGACGGTGACGATAAAAAATCAACCGATGATAAAAAATCCACCGACGGCGGTGATTCGAAGAAAACCGAAACGAAAAAAGAGAACACGACAACTTCTCCAACCAAGCCGGATAACAAAAAGACAACGCCAAAAAAGGAAGAATCCAAGCCGCCGACTTCCGGCGACACCCGTTCAAGAAAAGTTCCGAAAGACAACTTATAGGTTTTTAGAAGCAACAAAATATCTAAATTTGAAAAATAAATATGTTTGAAATTGCACCATCAATTCTATCGGCGGATTTTACGAGACTTGCGGAAGAAATAGAGGCGGTAAAAACAGGCGGAGCGAATGTTCTGCACGTAGACGTAATGGACGGCCAATTCGTGCCGAACATAACCATCGGTCTGCCGGTCGTCAAATCTCTTAGAAAAGCAACCGATATGACGATTGATTGTCACCTGATGATCGAAGAACCGAGCCGTTATGCCGTTAAATTCGTCGAAGCCGGGGCGGATATGGTTTCGGTTCACGTCGAAGCCGATGTTCATCTTCAAAGAACCCTGACGGCGATCCGCGAAGCCGGCGGCAAAGCCGGCGTAGCGATAAATCCGGGAACGCCTTTGTCGGCTCTCGAAGAGGTTTTGCCGTTTGTGGATTTTATTTTGTTGATGTCGGTCAATCCGGGCTTCGGCGGTCAGAAATTTATCCAGACATCGGTTGATAAATTACGCCGTCTGCGGCTGATGATCGAAGAACGCGGTCTGGAAACCAAGATCGAAATAGACGGCGGGGTTGATGCCGACAATATCGCCACATTGGTTGATGCCGGAGCGGAAATTTTTGTCGCCGGTTCGGCAATTTTCGGCGGCGGAAAACCGACCGAAGCCGTTCGGGAAATGATCGGGGCCGCAACGGTGTGGGTCTGAAAAACTAAAAGAAGTTCGGAAGTAATAAATTTTATCGAGGTAATTATGTTTTTAAATAATCTTAAAGCAACAATCTTTAGTTTGTTTGTTGTGACAGTTTTGGTAGTTCCCGTTTTAGCCCAAAAAACGGCTGACGGAACTCCTTCACAGCGACTTGATGTAATGCGTCAAAAACTCGAAACGATGCGGCGTTCACTGAAAAGTGCCGCAAATGTTCTCGAGGACGACAAAGATACGGACAAAAAGGATAAAGATAATCCCGGAACACCGCTCGGCAGACTGGTTTCTTTAGAAAAGGAAGTTGCCGGATTATATAATGAAGTAAATAATCTGCGGGGCAAGATCACCCGTTCCGACAAGTTTGAAATTTCCGATGTTGATTCATTAGAGGAAAGAACCTCCGAGATAAACACAAGGGTTGACAATGCTCTGCTTGAAACGGCGGAACTTCGTGCTTCGGACAAATCCGATGTCGGAAAACCGCGTGAGCCGGCTAAGAAAAAATGTAAGTTGCTGTTTCTTTTCTGTACCGGAAATGACGAATATGACGCTTTGATCGGCGAGGTTACGCCCGGACGCGATAAGGAATTGTTCATCATCGCGACCCGCGAAGTCCGCAAGAAAAATTACGATGTCGGCCGATTGCTTTTTCAAACGATCATTTCAACCTATCCGGATTCGCCTTACTTGCCGATGGCGAAATTGGCGGTGGCCGACAGTTTTTATCTGGAAGGTTCGACCAGTGCTCTGATCCAGGCGGCGGCAAATTATCAGGATTGGCTGACATTTTTCCCGACCCATCCGCTCGCTGACCGCGTTTTATTAAAAATTGCCGAATCGGAAATGCGGCAGATCGGTTTACCTGACCGGGATATCACAAGAGCGAAAAAAGCCGAGCAAAGACTGCGGGCTTTGCTTCAGCAATATCCCAATTCAATCTTAAAAAAAGATGCGGAAATGCGTTTGGAAGAAGTGCAGGACAATCTCGGATTGCATGATCTGATCGTCGGAAATTACTACTACAAAAAGTCGGTAAAATTTGAAAAAGGCGGTTTGAAGGGGGCTCAGGCTCGTTTTCGGGATATTTTGGATAAATACCCGAATTTCAGTTTTATGGACGAAGTTCTTTACAAACTAGCCGTGACCTATCAGATCGAAGAAGAAACCGATCAGGCCGCCAAGTATTTTCAGGAGATCGTCCGCGATTATCCGAACAGCGAATATGTTGAAAAAGCCAAAGAACAACTTAATCTGATGGGAGCGGAAATACCCGAACCGAATCCGGATCGGATGAAGGTTCTGCCGCCGGAAAAAGCTTCGTTTTTTGAAAACTTCAAAAATCAATTTTTGGGAGTTTATCCTTTGACGATTGATAAAAACGGCGTTTTGATGACGAAGAATTTTGATGAAAGCAAATTTGAACTGATCGATCAAATCATCGAAAACGAAGGTGATCTGAAAGATTCTCAAATACCGAAAGCTTTGACAACGATCATTTCAGAAAAACGACAGGACGGAGGAAAAGAATAACCCGCATTATCTGGGTTTTTCTTTTTCATTTGACTTGAAGGCATCTCAAAAAAACTTTCCAAAAAAGAGGCATAATGAAGAAAAGGTTCATTTTTTTTAGTTTGATTATAAGTATCGGTTTATTTTTTCAGGCTGCCAATGCTCAGGAATTGACCGTCGAATTTGAGATTCCTAAACAACAAAATGCCGAACCGTCACCGACACCTCCGAAACTCGCCAACTCTTTAGCCGAAAATTTGGAAAAAAATTCTCAAGATAAAGAAATTTCACGCGAAAGACGCGAACAGGCTTACGCCAAACTGCTTGAAGGTCAGAGATTTATCTGGAGTATGCGGCGGGTGCGTTCAACTTTCAGTATTCAAACCAGTGCGAGATTGGCCAAAAATGCCTTAAAAAAAGCCGTCGAATTAGATCCGAATTTAGCGGAAGCCTATACGGCTTTAGCCGAGTTAGCACTTACATCGCAACCGCAGGATATTGATGAAGCGATTATGCTTTCGGAAATCGCCGTTAAACTCGATAAGGATAATTTCGGCGGTCATCGCTTTTTGGCAAGACTCTTTACGATCAAAAGCAATCTCGGAAGCGGAAGATTGAATTCCGAGTATTCCGAAAAAGCCGTTAAAGAATGGAAGGAAATCACCCGCTTGGATTCGAGAAATGCTGAAGGTTGGGCGTTTTTGAGTGCATTTTATAAAGAAACCGATCAAAGCTCGGAAAGAATCGAAGCCCTGCGAAATTGGCTTTCTTCATCAACACCTCTGGAAACCGGATTCTATAGCCGGGTGATGGCCCGTGAGGGTGATCTTTCAAACGAAAACGCCTCGGTGAAACTCGGTGAAGCCTTGATCGAAGCCGGCAAAACAGATGAGGCGGTGAGTGTTTTAACGCGGGCTGTTTCCGATTCACCCGAAAATCTCGAAGCGGTTGAACTTTTAAGTCAGGCTCTGGAAAATGCCGATAAAAATTCGCTGAAACCGGCGATTGAAGCTTTGCGGCAGGCGGTTTATTCAAATTCCGACAATCTCTCGCTCATCGAATTGCTTGCTAAAACGATTGCAAAGAGCGGAAATATTGATGAAGCTTCTAAATATTTAAAGGATTTGGTTTTTGAAACGTCAGAAAAGGATTCATTATCCGCATCGAGTTTTCTGGTTACATTAGGCGATATATATTCGGATGTAAACCGCACTGATGAAGCGATAAGAAGTTATAAGGATGCGTTGCAACTGCGGGGCATCGGCACTCAGGAATTGGCAACTGACGACGAGCGGGACTTTGCATTTTTGGTCATCAACAAAATGATCGAAACCTACAAAAAAGCCGGCCGGTTTGATGATGCAAGGTTATTGATCGAAACCTCGCGAGTACTGTTCGGTAATGACGATCTGACGCTTGACCGTGAATATGTCCAACTTCTGCGTGCCAGCGGAAATCGTGATTTGGCATTAAAAGCGGTTCGGGCGGCAAGAGTAAATTCGCCGTTCGATTATAGTTTAATTCGCCTGGAAGCAGAAATTTTGACCGATTTGGGAAAGGTTGATGAGGGGGTCGGTTTAATAAAAACTCTGATCGAAAAAAAGCCCGAAAATGTCGCCCCTTCGATAATGTATGATGATTTTGAAAATTATTATTACATCAGTAAACTTTACATCCAGGCAAAAAGAAACAAAGAGGCGGTTGATGCGGCTAATCTGGCTTTATCGGTTGCCAAAAGACCGGAGAGAAAACAGATCGGCAAGATGGCTCTGGCCACCGCTCAACAATCTGGAGGTAATTTTGCCGAAGCCGAGAAACTTCTGCTTGAACTTTTAGAGGAAACTCCCGGAAATCCATATGCTTTGAATAATCTGGGGTATCTTTATCTGGAAAGCGGAAAAAAATACGAGGAAGCTCTTGAATTAATCAGTAAAGCCATCAAAATTGATCCGCGGAATCCGCATTTTTTGGACAGTTTGGGTTGGGCTTATTTCAAATTGGGCAAATTTACCGAAGCGGAAAAATATCTTGCCAAAGCCCTTAAACTCGATCCGTCTTCGGCAACCATATTTGAACATTTGGGCGATGTGTATATAAAGATCGGAAAATCTCAAAAAGCAAAAGAAGCCTGGCAAAAAGCACTTAAATACTCGATGCATTCGGAAGATGTTGCCAGATTGGAAACAAAGCTTTCGCAATAATTTGCAATTATAGATATTATACTGGCGGAATGGATTTTTAAAAATTCATTCCGTTTTTTTTGGTTAAAATAATTGAAAATAAATGGCTATTAGTAGTTTTTTTAAACTGGAATGAATTTCTTTTCTGAGATGATTTCCAAAACCTTTCACAAAAGTTGGGCGGTTGATTTTTCCGCAAAAAAAATTATTCGAAACTGCCAAACCTTAACCGAAAATAGCAACTCCGCAGTGATGCAGAGAAACGCAAAGTCGTGAATCTCCAGAAATTGAGATTGTCTGATTGCCGAAGTGAGGAATAAATGAAAATTAAGTCCCTGTTTAGACGTCTTACTGTTCTTTCGCTGTTTGTTTTGATTATTTTTTCTATTGAAACAAATGCCCAACAAGACCAGGCTGAAAATAGACCAAAACCCATTTTGATTGCTTCCGGTAAAAGTCCGGAGATAACCCGTCCAAGAATAATCGTTGCGAAAAAGACGGCGATCAGTCGCGTTCCGGCAAAAGAAGAACAAAAATTAAAACCGACCGATTTCAAACTTGAAAAAAAGACATTTGAATTGATCAATGAGAAGAGAAAAGAAAGCGGTCTGGAACCGGTCAAGTGGAACGATAAAATTGCCGAACTCGCCCGTCAGCATTCCGAAAATATGGCGAAGTTCAGCTTTTTCAGTCATATCGGATTAAACGGCAGAACCGTTGATCAGAGAGCTCTGGATTTCGGCATAATAAAATGGAGTGCGATCAGTGAAAATATCGCTTATAACAAAGGCTTTGAAAATCCGTCAGAATTTGCGGTTGAGCGGTGGATGATTTCCGACGTCCATCGAAGAAATTTATTGGATTCCCGTTGGAAAGAATCGGCGGTCGGCATTGCCGTCAGCGAAGACGGAGCCTATTTTTTTACCCAGATATTTCTTGTAAAATAACAAAAAAGAATAAAGTTAATCTTTTCAAATCTTTTCACCGTGTCGGACTTTTTCGATACGGTTTATTTTTTCAATGAATTTATGGGCCGCTTCGGTTTGGAAAAGTTTACGGGTTTTGATTTCGTCTTCCCGCACGGGTTCCAAAGCTAAATCCATATATTCGTGTTTTTTCGGATCGTTGCGGACTTTTCGATAAATCATCCGCAACCTGCCGTAAAGTGTGATCCAGCGAATCTGTTTCCGGATAATTTCAAAAATTGTCCGCGGATAAAAGATCAGGGGATTTTCGAGCGGCATTTCCGAACGACGGGATTTTCTGAACTTCAAACGCAAAAATCCGCCTTCCAGTGGATGGATGCCTTCGATGTCAATACAGCCGTTAAACCAGGTTATAAAAAACATCGTTTTGCCCGGGCTTGTTCCGGTGGCGATCGCCCGTTTCAAAATCGTTTCGATATGTTCGGATGTGTAATAGGTTTTCCAGGCTTTTTGATATGTTTCTTTCCAATTTTCTTTCGACATTTTCGGATGTGCGGTGACGGCGTGGTTGAGATCGTATTTGTTTAGATCCTCGTCCATTTCGACTCCTTCTTCAAAAAGCTTTTTGTGATCAGCCGAACCGGGAAGCGGGGTCAAATAGAAAAATTCGAGCAGATCAACCGGCAATTCATTTTTGATAACTTCGATGTCGCGTAAAATTGATTCTTGTGTGTCATTCGGAAAACCCAAAATGTATCCGCAATAGGTGACGATGCCGACCTTTTTCCAGGCGAGAAGCATTTCGCGGTAATCCGTAATTTTGTTCTGCCGCTTGCTGGCACCGAGAAGAGAATCGGGATTGATATTTTCCAGCCCGATAAAAACCCGTTTGACTCCGGCACGTTTTGATTTTTCGATAAAATTCGGCAATTTATGGCAAAGCGTATCAACCTGGATCGTAAAGCGGACATTTATATCTTCGGTTTCCCGCAGTTCGATGAGTTTATCAAGGATCGCTTCCCAATCCTGGTTTCGGGCAAAATTATCGTCGGTAATAAAAAACGTATAGATGCCCTGAGCAACATTTTCGCGGATGAGTTTTTCAATATCTTCGGGCGAGCGGCGGCGGGATCGTCTGCCCTGAACATTGATGATCGTACAGAATGAACAGGAAAAAGGACAGCCGCGTCCGGCATCAAAACTCGTATTCGCTCCGAACGTTCGATAGACTCTTTCGGCCGGAAGAATCGGCGAAGCAGTACCTTCCAGATTCGGCAGATCGTCCATAAAGTCATAGATCGGCTGTAATTCATCGGCAAAGGCATCTTTTAGAAACGGTTCGAGGCGACCTACCGCTACTCCCGCAAAAAGCGAAATGCCCATATCGAGGGCTTTTTGAACAAAAGAATCCCGTTCTTTAAGCATCGCCATCGTTCCCGATACGTGAAAACCACCGATGGCGACCTTTATATTTTTTTCGCGTAAGGGGCGTGCGATATCAATTGCTCTCGGGAATTGGTTCGATTGTACGCC
Organism: Pyrinomonadaceae bacterium; assembly: GCA_041940665.1. Classification (GTDB taxonomy): domain Bacteria; phylum Acidobacteriota; class Blastocatellia; order Pyrinomonadales; family Pyrinomonadaceae; genus Aridibacter. The sequence continues at coordinate 10,050 of JBGTRS010000058.1, forward strand.
GACAAGCATCACCATTCCGTCGCCGGCTTTTTCGATCATTGAGATGATTTTTTTGGATTTAATATTTGTATTTGTTTCGTCAAGTGCGTGAATTTCGATCTCGACATCTTCACCCAAAACATTTTTTTCAGAGCATTCAAGTGCTAAACCGTAAAGACACGCCAAAGAATTCGAGGGAATGGCCGAGCGGAACCATTGAATGACATAACCGTCATCATCATAATGAGAAGGTTTTATCAAAACCAATGAAAATTTCTTTTTTGGGGAATCCATAATTTTGAATGGATTTTATCGGAATAAATATCAATAGACAAGTTTTTTGATTTTAAAAAAAGTAAGAGAAAATATACCCTTGCGGAATTTTTTTACATTTTCTATTCTGATTCGGATGAATCTTAAAACTCTGACACTTCCGTCTTTTGCCAAAATCAATTTATTTTTACGGATTTTCGGGAAGCGTTCCGATAATTTTCACGAAATTTCAACGGCATTTCAAACCGTTTCCTTACACGACATACTGACCTTTTCCGAATCCGATGAATTGATTTTGACTTCAAACGATGAACGCATTCCGACAAATGAAAAAAATCTGATCCTCAAGGCGGCTGAATTATTACGCGAAAAGACAAAACAGACGCACGGAGCGAGGATTCATCTTGAAAAAAATATACCGTTTCCGGGCGGTTTAGGCGGCGGTTCCTCGAATGCGGCGATCGCCCTTTTAGGGCTTTCAACACTTTGGAAATTGGATATTTCATTTGTTGAACTGCTTAATTTGGGAAAAAAAATCGGTTCTGATGTTCCGTTCTTTTTCTACGGCGGAACCGCCATCGGGAAAGGCCGCGGAACGGAAATTTTATCCGTAAAGGACTATAAGGAAAAATATATTGTCATAATCGCACCAAATATCGAAATTTCAACGGCCCGGGCTTATAAACAATTAAATGCTCAAGACTTGACAAACATTGATTCAAAAAGTATTCTCAAAATTTGCCGTGAGGACGCTGAAAGGCTTGAATCAGGGCATTTGAATTTTATAAACGATTTTGAAGAAAGCGTTTTTGAAATTGAGCCGGAAATAAAAAGTTTGAAATCGAAACTTTTGGATCGGGGAGCTGAAACTGTTCTTTTATCCGGCAGCGGAGCAAGCGTTTTTGCAATCTTTGACAATGAAAATAAACGGCAAAAAGTTTTGAAGCATTTTCAAGATTTACAGCATCTTCGGGCTTATGCCGTTGAAACGGTTTCGCGTGATCGCTACAGAGAATTTTTGAAGCCGTGTGAACATTTGCTTCCAAAAAATTTCTGAAAAAAGATTTATTGGGGCGTAGCCAAGTGGTAAGGCAGCGGGTTTTGGTCCCGCGATTCGTAGGTTCGAATCCTTCCGCCCCAGCATAATTTTACAAATAAATTTGGCGGGCAACTTTAATAAAATTGTGAGTTGCCCGTCTTATCTTTGTATTGCGTGCAACAAAAAATGAGCGTAACCGGCAACATCAAAATATTCTCGGGAAATGCCCACGAAAAACTCGCCAAAAAGATTTGCGGGTTTTTGAGCTGTGATCTCGGGATGGCAGATACGAGCAGATTCTCCGACGGCGAATTCAATTTTCAGATCGGAGAAAATGTTCGCGGAACCGACGTATTTATTATTCAACCGACCTGTCCGCCGACCGATCAAAATCTGATGGAACTTTTGATTATGCTCGATACGTTTAAGCGGGCTTCGGCGGAAAGAGTGACGGCGGTGATTCCGTATTTCGGTTATGCCCGTTCCGATAAAAAAGACCGTCCGCGAGTTCCGATCGCGGCCAAACTTATTGCTAACTTGATCGGCACTTCCGGTGCAGACAGGGTTTTGACAATTGATCTGCACGCTTCGCAGATTCAGGGATTTTTCGATATTCCGGTTGACCATTTATTTGCCGCTCCGGTGATCGTCAAGTATTTTCAGGAAAATCCGATCGAAGATCTGGTGGTAGTTGCTCCCGATACGGGCGGAGCGGAGCGGGCGAGAGCTTATGCCAAAAGACTTAATGCCGGTTTGGTTCTGGTTGATAAGCGTCGTGAGAAAGCAAATGTCGCCGAAGTTATGAACGTCGTCGGTGAGGTCGAAGGCAAAAACTGTTTGATCGTGGACGATATGTGCGACACCGGCGGAACGATCTGCAAAGTGGCCGGAGCATTACATAAAAACGGGGCGAATGATATTTACGCGTGTTTTTCACACGGCGTCTTATCGGGCAATGCGATTGAGAATTTACGCGGTTCGCATATCAAAAAAATTATCGTCACCGATACGGTGCCGCTTTGTGAAAAAGGCGAGGGTTTAAGAAAAGAAGGAAGAATTGAAGTTTTGAGTGTTGCGGAGTTACTCGCAACCGCCATTAAATCAATCCACGATGAAACGAGCGTTTCATTCCTTTTTATTTAATTCAAATGATTAAAAGGTAAAAAATTATGGCAGAACAATTTGTAGTAAAAGCAGAAAAAAGAGATGGACGCGGGACGAACTTCGCCAGACGTTTAAGACGCGAAGGAAAAATTCCGGCAACCGTCTATGGCGGCGGCGAAGGTGCTGTGGCGATCACAGCCGATTTAAAGGATTTAGCCGCGATCATTCGATCCGATACGGGAGCAAACACGCTCTTTACATTGGAAATCGAAGGTGTCGGCGAAAGTCGGGTCATCTTTCAGGACAGACAGATAGATCCGATCCACGGACGTATGCTTCACGCCGATCTGCGTCGTTTGGCGAAGGGCGAGAAGATCGAACTGACCATCCCGGTCAATCTGATCGGCGAACCCGTCGGTGTCCGCGAGGAAGGCGGTGTACTCGAGCAACAGATGCGTGAAATTACCGTAAAATGTACGCCGAGCAATATTCCCGAATCCATTGACGTAAATGTCGAAGATCTGGACATCAATCAATCGGTCAGTATTTCGGAAATTACGGTTGATGACGAGATTGAAGTTTTGGAATCACCCGAATCGGTCATCGCATCGGTCACCTTTATCAAGGAAATCATCGAAGAACCTGAAATTGACGAGGATGCCGAACCCGAACTCGTTGGCGAAGAAGGCGAGGAAGGCGAAGCCGATGAAGCCGGCGGCGGTGATGAAGAGACAACCGAGGAAGGCGGCGAATAAAATCCGTCTGATTGTCTGATGGAAGACAAAAACTGGTTGATCGTCGGTTTGGGGAATCCGGGCGAACGGTATGAAAAAACTCGCCATAATCTGGGCTTTATGCTCGTAAATTTTATGGCGGGTGAATTTCAAACGCAGATCAAACGCGTTGAATGCCGGGCGTTGATCGGACAAACAGATTTCCAAAGACAGACAATCGAATTCGTCAAACCGCAGACGTATATGAACCTGAGCGGTGAGTCGGTCAGTTGTCTGTTGAAAAAAGAAAGCCGTGACGTCGGCCGTACGGTTGTGATTATTGATGATCTGGCCTTGCCGTTCGGTACGATTCGCCTGCGTCCGAAAGGTTCGGACGGCGGACATAACGGCTTAAAATCCATCAATAATTGTTTGAAAACGCAAAATTACATCCGTTTGCGAATCGGTATTCTGCCCGATCATCCGATCCAGAATACGAGAAATTTCGTTTTGGAAAATTTTTCCAAAACGGATTTTAAAACAGTTGAAAACATTTTAGAGCGAAGTGCCGAGGCAATTCGCACTTTGATAACCGACGGCATAGATAAAGCTATGTCGCAATACAACAAGTAAAAAGTGGAATATAGAATGAATAAAGCAAATCTATTTTTACTTTTAACTTAAACAACCTTCTTACTTCAATAAATAAATTGAGGTTTGACGAGCCAAAAGGAGGACAATAAATTGGCAGAAAACAGAGTATATGAAGTTATGTATATCGCCGATCCGAAAACGGACGGTGATACGATCAAGGCGATGAATGATGAAATTCAAGCATTGATCGAAGA
>JBGTRS010000059.1:0-13962 GCA_041940665.1 Pyrinomonadaceae bacterium
GCGCTCCTCGGTCTTCTTCTCTTCGGTCAGGCTCGATTGGGCGAGCTGCTTTTCGAGGCGGGCGGCATATTCGCCGACATATTCATCCTCCGACACCCAGCCATCGCCATTGGCATCGGTCGCCGAAGCCGTCAGCATAAACGGCGTATTGCGGGGAATGTTGAAGGTCGAACCGCCGACGATGCTGACCGCCGGAGCCGTATTTCCGTTCGCCGTATTAGCCGAGCAGTTGCCCGAACCGCTGATAAAGGCAACCATTTGCTCGAGACTTCTGACGTGAAAATAATCGTTGCTGTTGGTTTGCGAGTTCTGCGGTGAGCAAATTCCGGCGTAGGCTTGGATGGTATTTCCGCTGGCCGGTTCAAAAGCGTTCGACGCACTGCGGTTGCCGCCCGTACAACTTCCGGTCGAACTGTTGAAAGTGTGACTACCGCCCCACTGATGTCCCATTTCGTGGGAGACATAATCAACATCAAAAACATCGCCCTGCGGATTGAACAATCCCGTCACGCCTCTGGCTTTGGCAAAAGAGTTACAGGGCGATTGCAGAGAAGCCACGCCGCCGCCGCCCGTGCTGAAAACGTGGCCGATATCGTAATTGGCCGAGCCGATAACGGAATCTATGTTGCTTTGATTTTCCGAAAGCATGGCAAAACCGTCGTTATTTGTATATGGATCGGTTCCTCCGTTTGTATAAACGATCAAATTGTTATTGGCGATCATATTCATTCTCAAAGAAAGTTCGCGTTCATAAATCCCGTTGACACGGTTCATCGAGGTCGTCATCGCCGCCATCGCCCCGGAAACCGTTCCGCCGAAAACTGCGGTATATTCACCCGTTGCCGCCAAGGCGAGACGATATTGTCTGAATATCCCGGCATTGGTTACGATATTCGGCGTATCGGTATAAGTTTTGTAATCCAAATCTTCCTTTTCAAACGTGTTGTCAGTTCCGCCCACCAGACAGACGAAAGGTTTTCCGGTTTTTAATGCGTTGGCCTTGTTGAAACTGATGTAATTTTCCGTGTCGCCCTTGGAATAAGGATCAATATAGATCGTCCCTTTATCGGACAGAATCATGGCGTGAAAACCGTGCGGTGTCAGATCAAACCGCGTCGTCGCCGTCGGATTATCAATGCCTTGGCCCATATATGTTTTGATCTCGGGAAATTTTGCCGCCAGTTCTTCCGCCATAATCGGAGAATCTTTGACGGCAAATCTTTCAAAACTGCCGTCCGGCATCGGTAAGGTTATGATCACATCACTGGTTTGACCGATCGTGGCAAACTCCTGCGGGGCGTTCATCAAAATTGTCCGCAGTAAATCTTTATTCAAGCGAAAAGCCGTATAGGAACCGGAACTCAAAAGGGCTTGTGATGGTGGCTTTGAAAAATTGGAATCGTCAATTTTCTGCCAAACATTATCGTTTGAATTGCTTCCTGCGGACGAAGATACAGCCGACAAAATACCGATAAAAGCAAACAAACACACCATTTTAATGGCTTTAATCATAAAATTCTCTCCTTATTCTTTGTTACTATTCAATTTTTGTAATTTATGGGGAATCTGAAGATTCAAATGAGTTCAAAGTTTTACAGCAAGATAAACTTTGAAGAATTAAATTCTATATTCCAGCCCGGCAAATGTCTAGGATTTTCAGTAAAAAAAAGAGAGAGTGATCACTTTAATCACTCTCTCTTTTTTTTTCGCAGTAAATTTACCGTTTATTGAATATTCGGCGATAATATCAACTGCACCCGACGATTTTTCGCCCGGTTTGCCCGCGTCGAGTTGGCGGCGACCGGCAATGTCGCTCCCAAGCCTTTGATTGCCATTCTTTCGGCAGAAACGCCTTTCGACATAAATTTATCGGCGATGGCCTGAGCCCGTTCATACGTCAGAACTTGTAGATCTTCAGGCGTTCCGCTGTTGTCGGTATGCGATTCGATCATTATCTGATAATCGGGACTGTTGGCCAGAACCTGTGCCAGTTCGGTCAATTTTGCATCGCTCGCGTCGGCAAAACTGCTGACGCGGATTCCCGACCAGTAATTTTCCGGCAGAGTCAAAATTATACCGCGTTCATTTTTATCAACCGCTCCGAACCGGCTCAGAGACTGCATCAAAATGGATGAATTCGCTTCGAGACGCTCGAGTTTCTGTGCTTTTTCGCGTTCCGCTTCCAACGCATTTTTTCTCGCTTCGATGGTCGCCAGCTTGACGTTGACGTCCGTTACTTCTTTTCTGAGCCGCGTAACTTCATCCTTTAAATCCTTAACCTGCTGGATATAATTCATCGAATCGCGTTCGGCTAATTCTCTTGCCCGGGTCTCTCTCGCCAGTTCGGCTTTCAATTCGGTGATCTCGTTCTGGGCATCGACGAATTTATCTTCGGCCTGCCGGATTTCAGCATCGAGTTTGATCTTTTCGTTGCGTTTTTCGCGGGCGTCTTTGCGAACGGCGGCAATCGATTCGGCCTGAACCGCCTGACTGATCGCTTTGCGTGCCTGGATGTCAACGTATTCTTCATCGCGTCCGGCTTCCCAGGCACCCTCGGCATTTTTCAGAAGCACTTCCGCCTGCTGTAATTCCTCGGTCGCATCGCGTTCCGCTCCGGCATATTTGGCCAAAGCGACCGCCTGTCTCGCCTGCAGAATGGTTGTCGGAGTCTTTTGATAATCAATGTCGGCAATTTGCGGAGTTCTCGCATCGCGGAAATAATCGCTCGAATTTCCGAAATACGATATTTGCGAAGTCGTCGCGATCGTCCGGCCGGTTTTTGTATATGGACTTAAATTTTCCAGCATAATTTCCTGGCTCGGTCTTGTCACCAGAAAATGCGGTTCGGCCGTGATAATCAGAGCAAATGTCTGGAGCGGTGTCGTCACTTTGATAGTCGAATCAAATTCCCAGAAACCGCGTCTTTTAATCTCGCCGAGGTTATCAACCTGTCCGTTCGGTGAGATCGCCCATAAAACGTAAGTTGCATAACCTGCCCCGAGTTCGAACGGCCGGGGCATTTTTGAAACGGAAAGTTTGATCTCGGTTCCGTTTTTATTCGTCCGTTCGATCGTCGCTTCGCCCTTCATCCGCGGAAATCTGGTCGTTCCGCGAAATCTGACGATGACCTCCGTATCCTGCGGATAGGTGATCGCACTGGTCTGACGGGCGATATCAACTTGGGCAAAATTATGAACACTTAACAATAAAACAATAGAAAAAATTACACTGAATTTCAGGGTTATTTTATTAAACATTATTTCTTCTCCGATTTTTTTTTCAGATAAATAGATACTATTCAAATAAATGATGCCTTAAAAAGACTTGAAGTTGTAAATCTTAACATAAATATGGAAAATTTCGAGGACTTTGGACTTTATGCTTGGAACTAAAGTATATTCAATGTTTTGGAATCTGAATGAGCGATTTTAAGAGACTGTTAAAATATTTGCGGCCGCATCTGCCGGTTTTTATCGTTGCGATCGTGGCGATGATCCTGACGGCGTTCTTTGAAACCGCCATCGGAGCATTGCTCGTCCCGCTGCTCGATCAATTCCAACCGAATCTGCCCGAAAGCACCACGACGCTTTTTAACCTGCATAAATTGATTCCGCAAGGTAAGGAAAATTGGTTTGATGCGTGGATTATGATCTCGATCCTGCTGTTCGGTTTTACCATCCTAAAAGGTTTTACTTCTTATATTTCGGCATATCTGATGGCTAGGATCGGACAGACGGCGATTCTCGAACTGCGGGAGGAGCTTTACACCCATCTTTTGAAACAATCGGCTTCGTTTTTTGAAAAACACCGGACGAATTTTCTCGTCTCGCGGCTGGTGACAAGCTGTGCGGCGATCGAATATTCCGTTTCATCAAACTTAAAGGACGTTCTGCGGGAAAGTTTTATGCTTGTGTTTTTTGTCTCGGCGGCGTTTTATTTCAACTGGCGTCTGATGCTCGGGGCATTGATTATGGGACCGATCATCGGTCTGATCACGACCAAATTCAGTAAATCAATGCGGAAACTCGCCGATGTTTCGCTCAAAGGAAATCAGCGTCTGACCGACACGGCTCAGGAGTCGCTCGCCAATCAGCAGATCGTCAAAGCCTACACGGCGGAAGACCGCGAAAAATCGAGATTTTCAAAGGTCGCCGAACTGATCGCCAACGCGAATATGCGGAACGCCCGGCTCGCCTCGCTGTCGCCGCCGACCATCGAAACGATCGGCGTCATCGCCCTCGTCATATTCTTTTATTTCGGTCTGCGGGAAATAAATGTCGGGAATATGGAACCGTCGCAGTTTTTCGCGTTCCTGTTTTTTCTTTTCCGCAGTTACGACCCGATGCGGAAGATCTCGCGTCAACATAACGAGATCGCCAAGGCCTTTGCCGCCGCTCAGGATGTCTGGGACATCCTGGACGAAACGAATCCGCTGCCCGAAAAGGAAAATGCGGTAAAACTTAAACCTCTGGAAGACAAAATTTCGGTGCAAAATTTGAGTTTCAAATATCAGGAAGAAGATAAACAGGTCTTGAAAAATATCTCGCTCGAGATTCCGAAAGGGCAGATGGTCGCTCTTGTCGGCGAAAGCGGCGGCGGCAAATCGAGTTTGATAAAGCTCATTCAAAGACTCTATGATCCGATCGAAGGTGCGGTTTACTGGGACGCAACGAATTTACGCGATGCGGAAATTTTAAGTTTGAAAAAACAGATCGCCCTCGTTACGCAGGAAACCGTGCTTTTTAATGACACGATCCGATACAATATCTCCTACGGAAACCCATTGGCGACGGACGAGGAAATAAAACGAGCGGCAAAGATCGCATTTGCCGATAAATTTATCGAGGAACTGCCCGAACAGTACGAAACGATCGTCGGCGAACGCGGAACGTTCCTTTCCGGCGGACAACGCCAGAGAATCGCCATCGCCCGGGCGGTTTTGGTGGATGCTCCGGTTTTGATTTTAGATGAAGCGACTTCGGCACTCGATACCGAAAGCGAAAGATTTATCAAAAAAGCTCTGGCCAATCTGATGGAAGACCGAACCTCGATCGTCATCGCCCACCGGCTTTCCACCGTTCGCCGAGCCGATAAAATCATCGTCCTGCAAAAAGGCGAGATCATCGAAACGGGAACGCACGAAGAGCTTTTACAAAATGACGGTGTTTATAAAAAATTATACGAACTGCAATTTGCAGAGGAAGAAGAAATCGAAATAAAAACGAAATAAATTCGGTCTTCGGTCTTTGGTCTTTGATTTTTATAATTAAGATCATTTTTTTTAATATAATAACCAAAGACCAAAGACCAAAAACCAAAGACCATAAAAACTATGAAATCAATGACAGGATTCGGACGCGGGGAAGCGTCGGGCGAAGATTTTAAGATAACCGTTGAAATAAAAACGGTTAATAACCGCTTTTTGGATATAAATCTGCGGCTTTTCAACGAATTACAACCGCTCGAAGCGGAACTGAAAAGTCTCATCACCAAAAGGCTTTCCCGCGGCCGCGTCGAGGTAAATATGCAGTATGAACGCACCGGCGATGTCGTTTATGAGATAAACCAGCCGTTGATTTCAGGCTATATTTCGGCGATGAAAGAAATTCAGGAAAAGTTCGGTTTATCGGGTGAACCCGACTTGAATTCCATCGCCCGGCTTCCGAACGCATTGCAACCGACAAAAGACGACCTTGGCGAGGGATTTCTCGAAGGAGTCAAAACGGCGTTTACCGAAAGCCTCAATGATCTCGAAAAAATGCGTGAAACGGAGGGCGAATCCTTAAAGAACGATCTGAAAACTTTGCTCAAAAATATCGAAGGACAGCTTCCCGTGATCGAAAAAGAATCCGAAAACGTATCAGAAGAATATTTTGAAAGGCTCACCAAAAAGATCGAAAAATTGCTTTCTAAAAGCGATTCTCAAATTGAAATTGACCAGGCGAGACTGGCTCAAGAGGTGGCCTATCTCGCCGATAAAAGCGATATCTCCGAAGAGATCGCCCGCCTCAAAAGCCACATCGAACAGTTCTATTCGATCATGAATGAAACGGAGCCGATCGGCAAACGGCTGGATTTTTTGACCCAGGAATTCAACCGCGAAGCCAATACGATCGCTTCAAAGACACAAAACCTAACGGTCAAAGAAGCGGCACTTGTGATCAAATCCGAGATCGAGAAGATTCGCGAACAGGTGCAGAACGTCGAGTAGTCAAGACTATCTCCTTCCCGCAAAGTTGCAAAGAGGCAAAGAAATTTTTTGAGATGGAACTGATTTATCAAAAATCCTCTGCGTCTTCGCGTCTTTGCGGGAAAAATTTTTATCTCTGCGGCGGCAGTGAAGGCATCTTGTCTCTGGAAAGTCGCGGTAAGAGCTCATCCCGCATTGCCAATTTATAGACGGAAGCCGCGACGATCGCCGCCGTTGCTTTCATATCGTCTTCGACAACCCGCTCGTAGGTGTCGAGATTCGTGTGCCAGGTGTCGGTAAAATACTCGATCGGGTCCTGCATCGCCCCGATTCCGGGCAAGCCCGCCTGATTAAACGATGTGTGGTCGGAGCCGCCGAGACCGCGGCTTAAAGTATTCGTGACGCCTTCAAATCCAAGATCAGTAAACGAGCCGGTCGCACTGCCGAGAATAAAAGCGGCTTCGGGCGGGCCGAAAACGCTCCAGCCGCGGACTCTTCCCGTTCCGGAGTCAACATTGAAATAGCCGCCGAATTTACTATAAGCCGGTTTTGGATTTTCGAACGAACCGAAATGTTTTTCGACATAGGCCTGCGAGCCGAGAAGCCCCTGTTCTTCACCCGACCAGAGGGCGACGCGGACGGTGCGACGCGGTTTGACGCCGACGGCTTTTAGGATTCTTGCCGCTTCCATCATCACCGCACAGCCGATTCCGTTGTCGGTCGCCCCGGTCGCCGCGTGCCACGAATCGAGATGTCCGCCGAGCATGATCACTTCATCCGCTTTATCGCTTCCGGCAATTTCGCCGATCGTGTTGTAGGCGGTCTTGCCGTCGGGATAGATCGAATTCTGAATGTTGAATTCGAGTTCGACATCGCGGTTCGATTTTAACAAACGCCAGATCCGGCCGTAATCTTCATTCCGCATCACGACCGTCGGAACAGTTTTTGACGGATCGAAAGTATAATTGGCAAACGCCCGGATCTTACCGTGAACCATTCTGGCATCTTGTAAAGAAACGGCGACTCCGTTCTCCAGCATAAATTGACTCAGCAATGCCATCGCCGCCCGAAAGTTCAAAGGCTGAACCGTTAGTTGCGGGCAATTCGGGCGGTCTTCATCGTTATTTCCGCGGTTGCGTCTCGCCGGATTCCGGCGGGCTTCGATGGCTTCCGGCGTCAGGCGTTTACTCGGCGGATCGAAATCTACGCCGGGACTTGCCGGATCGCCCAAAAGCATCATTCCGCCCTTTGCTTTATCTTTGATTGAACTCAGATAACTGAGCAATTCTTCCTGCGTCGGTGAACGGACACAGCGCGGGTCATCGCCGTATTTGACCGACGGCGGATCAACGATAAAGGCTTTTCCTTTAACCGTTCCCTTCGTGCTCGGTGTCCAGGCGAGAACTTCAAAGGTCAGTTGATCTTTGACCGGTGAAGTTATAAAACCCGTCGCCCGGTCGTTTTCCCAACCGACATTTCCCCAATCCCACGGCTCCATTTCGGTTTTATCAAAACCCCATTCGTCCATCTGTTTCATCGCCCATTTGCCGGCATTTTCAAGACTCGGCGAACCCGTCAGACGCGGCCCATAGACATCCGTAAACTGATGCAGAGTTTTCATAATCTGCGAATTTTCGAACGCTTCTTTGCGGATCTTGGCATAAATTTCCGCGTCGTTATTTGAATACTGGGCGAACACTGTTGGCGAAAGTTGCAAGAGCATTCCGATCGTCAGCAACATCGCCGAAATTCTTTTGAATTTAGTCATAATTTTTCCTTTTGCAATGATATTTTATTTGAATTTTTATTGCAGTTTTGATTTTACGCAACCGACGGCAATAAAGTTTTCACCTGAACCGCCTTATTCTTCACATATTTCAACAAGAAAATCAATAATCTTATGTATTAATTTTCATTTTAATTTATGATGACAAAAAATTAGACCTCTGAGTTGTGAAGTGTGGTTTTATCTTCTTTGCGTCTTTGCCACTTGGCGGGAAATCTTTTTTTATCCCGCCAAGTTCGCCAAGTACGAATAATTGGAACCTTAGAATCAAATACCGAAAGTGAACGAGTTTTATTCCCTGATAAAATAATATTCTAATCCGGGTGTTTTATTCGACGAAACTTTCAGCAAGCTATTTTCCATAATAATCTTACTTTCCTCTCCGGAACTGTATCTTAAAATAAATTGATTACCCGAAGCAGTTACGATCTGACCGGTGAATGTGCCATCCTTGCGGGTAAACCGAAAAGTTCCGTCCTCGCGGATTTTTAGAATTTCATCTGTATTATCGAATCCTTTTTTGTTGGAACCGTCGCCGAACCACGTGCCGACAAATTTGCTGAGAGACTGAGTAGAACCAGTTTTTAACGGTTGAGAAGATTCATCCCTTGTTTCCTTTGCCAACTCATATGCAATCCACTGTGTTTTTTTACCGTTTTCTGTTTTTGTGCCGATTATCCGATCACCCTGCACCAGCCCCTTTATCTCAGCTTGTTTTAAAGAAATGGCAAATGAATTATCGTTTAGGGTCCAAGAGCCTGTTTTTTCCTCACTAAACCCAACCGTATATCCTACTTCTCTGTTCTTTAATAATCTAACATAACCGATTTTTCCTTTACAGATTTGCGAATCCGCCGCCGCCGTAAATTGACCTTCACACACACCTAGAATCACATTCTCTGAATTCAGCTTTGCTTTTGAATAGGAATTAGTGTCGGATTTATTAATTGGCTTCCCATGAGCTTTGAATTCGGCCGGATCCCCTCCTTTTTTATCTTTCATTGTTCCAGTCAAAGAATCTCCCCGCACCTCGGCATCTATCGTGTAATCTGGCAAATCAATGGTTACTTTATTGCCTTTAATGTTATAGGTGCCATTGTCCGGATCATTTCCTACCATATCCAAAATTGTGGCTGATTCTTTTGTTAATTTCACCCTGCCGTCCTGAAAAAATTCAAGATAAACATTTCTTTCTGAAGTTGATCCGCCAAATAATCCCAGGTTTAGATAATAAAATGCTTTAAAGTTCCAACTCTTTCCAATTAGAGGTGAGTCAGAAATAAATTTTATTTTTGTAAATTCAAATAACGGCTCACTTGTAAAAATATCTTCCTTGCCTAGCCTATTTTTAAGTTGTTGCTGTGCTGATTGGGTCGTGGTTGCTGTTTCGCGGTCAACAATTCCTAAATCTACCTGTTTTATGTCCAAAGTTTTACCGCCATCTCTCAATTCCGGTTTCTGATATAGATAATAACCCTCTCCATAACTAAAGAAACTGGAAATTAAAGAAGTAGTGTCTATATCGGAATGATACATAATGAAAACCATTTCGTTTCTCGATAAAAGGTAGTGCCAATCATCAAGTTTATGCATCGAATATTCTTTATTTGTAGATTTTTCATACCAAGCACCCAGAAGATTCTTATCAATCTTACGAGTTGGGGAAGAAGTGAGCGGAACTTTTACGGAATAGATTAGAGGGCATCCGCCTGCTAATAAACAAAAAATCAAGATCGATACAACTAAAAAAACTTTGTTTGTTTGTTTTGTAACCATTTTGTTTCTCCTATCAATAAATTTTTTGACCATCAAAAAGCGTTGCCGATAATCACTATCGCCTAACGATTTTTACAACTTTACTTTTGTTTATTTGTTTTAGAAAAAATAACAACTTCAGAAAATTCTTCCGATGAATTTTCAAGCAACCGGGAGTCTGAGTTATTCAAATACTTATTAAAAAAAGCCAGTATGTAACTGCTCATGATCTTTTCCATCCGCTCGCCGGAGATTTCGCCCAGATACTTTTTTTCTTTATCAAATGCAACCATCATATTGAACATTGAAAAATTCATATGTTTAGCCCCTTTGACTTTCAAATAATAAGAATCAACTTTAGATTCTTCATATATCTGACGGTTTATTTCAGTTTCTGGAACCTCGCTGTCCATAAACATAAATGGGCGAGATAATCCTTTCGTATAAACATCACCGAATTGTATTCCGTCCATATTAATTCCGGCACGACAGCGATTATCAGTTAGGCAAACCTGACCGGCGGTTGCTCCGCCGAAGGACATTCCCATAATGCCGACTCGCGTTAAATCAAGTTTCTGTGTAAAAATGCTTTTGGTTTTGCCTGTCTCCATTTTTTCTATCTCATTCAGCACAAAGCGAACGTCGGCTGTCCAGACCGTAAGCCGTTCTTTTGCCGGGCTGACAAGCACATATCGTCTGGCGAATTTATTTTTTTCGGCGGCGGTTTTCGATTCCTGGTATTTTTTCAGCAGTTTATCGGCTTTCGGATTCGGTTGCTGGTGAAACGGATTATGAATAGCCGGAACGCTTCTTCCGTCGGGAAAAACATTGATGATCGTTTCATATGTATGTCCGATCCCGAAAACTACATAACCGTGGCTTGCTAATTCCTCCATCTGGGCAGGGTTTTGAGCGGCAAAACCCAGATAGTAACCGTGTGAAAATACGATCACCGGAAATTTATCTTTTGATGACGCAGGCGTTGCATCAGCGTAAGAATTTGAGGGTATATTTGCAATCAAACCCGATAGATATCGAGGAAATTTTAAGCGTTCGGCAAGTGTTTCGGTAATTTCTTTTGTCTGTCTTCCGAAAATGGGAAGAGGTTGCAGATCTGCCGAAATATCCTGTGCCGGATACCAGACCCGAACGTATAGTTCACGCCTGTCATTTGGATTTTTTGTCAAAGTTTCCGGTCGTGAATCGTCAACCAGAGAAAAATCCACAGTTCCAACAGAATAATTACCCGATGGTTTCGGCCCAGACGCAATTGTTTGTGAAAACAAGCAAAAAAGTATTAGAAAACCCGACAAACAAATTGGCAGAATTTCCAAGTGTCTGAAATCAGCCAAAATAACCTTATACTTTGAGTTAATCATCATTTGAATTTCCCCTCATTTACGCGATTAAATAAAAATAGCTCCTAATTTTTTTGGCTCAGATTATCGAAGATCAACGATGTATCATCTTTAATCCGGCGTCGGGCTTATTTTGCACCCGAGTGCGAGCCATCTGCTGTAATTTAAGTAGCAATAATTTCTCAAAAGCTCCCTTATTGCCTGGTCAGCAATTCACATATTTCATTTTCGGAATTCCTAACTTTGAAAGAGACCCTTCTTTTTTTAAATGAATATATTTCTGGATAATAAAAAGAACGTTTTGAAAGTAATGATTTTTATTTCAAATTGTTACAGTTTTTTTTTAAAAAACTGAACTTTGAATTTTTTTGCCGAATATCGGCAATATAGCGTATTATTAAAAAAGTCCGATCAACTTAATGGAGTAATCTCGAATGCCGATTTTTTTAGCCGCGAGTCTGGATAATGCGGGTCTGATTTTTGCACTCTTCATAATGTTGGCCGCCGCGAAATTGCTGGCGGAGGTCTTTGAGCGTCTCAAGCAGCCCGCCGTGATCGGTGAAATTCTCGCCGGAGTTCTCATCGGTCCGAGCGTTCTCATGCTTGTCCAGCCGTCCGAAATCATCAACGTCTTTGCCGACATCGGCGTCATCTTTCTGCTTTTTACGGTCGGTATGGAAATTAAGCTCAAAGACATCGTCAATGTCGGCACGAGAGCTTTGTTCGTGGGCGTTCTGGGCGTGATCTTCCCGTTTGTCGCCGGATATTTTATCGCCAAATTATGGGGCGGATCGTTTATCGAAGCGATGTTCATCGGAGCCGCACTCGTCGCCACGTCGGTCGGCATAACGGCGAGAGTTCTCGGTTCGATGGGACTTTTAAACACGCAAACATCGCGGATAATTCTCGGAGCGGCGGTGATTGACGATGTTCTCGGATTACTGATCCTGTCAGTCGTTTCAAGCATCAGCAAAGGCGGTGTTGATCTTTACGCGATCATCAAAACTTCCTTTCTGGCGATTCTGTTCGTGATGATCGTCGGCGTTGTCGGTTCGCAATTGATGAAACCGCTCGCTCCGAAGATCGAAAACTTGCGGATCTCGAAATCGCTTTTCAGTTTCGGTTTGATACTCTGTCTCGGACTTTCCGTTATCGCCATTTATATGCAGGTGGCCGCGATCATCGGTGCTTTTCTCGCCGGTATGATGATGGCGGAAGCTTCCGAAAACAACCCGAAGATGCACAAAATGACCAACGGCGTGATGGAATTTTTCGTACCGTTTTTCCTCGTCAATATCGGAATGCAGCTGAATCCGGCGATCTTCAAAGACTGGTCCGTCCTGCTTTTTGCCATCGTCATCACGCTCGTCGCCGTCGCTACAAAATTCATCGGTTGCGGACTCGGTGCCTACGGACTCGGCAAATTAAAAGCCGCCCAGATCGGAATGGGAATGGTGCCGCGGGGCGAAGTCGGTATCGTCGTCGCCCAGATCGGTTTGGGTCTGGCCGCCATGAACGAAAAATTCTTCAGTGCCGTTCTCTTTATGGCCATCGCCACGACCTTGATCGCCCCGCCCTTTATCAAAATGCTCTATAAAACCGAAGAAGACCGCGAGGACATTCATTTATCGGATGTCTTTTCGCGGATCGGATAATTCTAGAGGAACAAATTCCGTGAAATGTTGTCTAAGTTATTTACTATGAGCCCAAACTAAAATTCATCATGGAGAAAATTTATATGCAAAGACAATTTGTATCGAACTGCATTACCAAAATTTTTGTTTTGATTTTTGTGTATAGCTTTTCAATTGTTGTTTATGGGCAAGAACTAATCACTAAAGAAATAAGTGATGAGTTGAAGCAAAAACTTGATTCTTACCTTGCAAATTATGAACAAGAAAAATGGGAAAATGTTTATGAATTTCTTTATGAGCCGAAAGATGAAAAAGCAGATTTTGTTATCAAAATGAAACGGCGTAACAAAAAATACGATTACAAGATACGAAAGATCAATCCGAAAAGTAGTCTGGTCTTTATAACTCCAAAACAAACTTGGGGAGTAAATTTATGTGCAGACATAATCTCAAAGAAAGAAAACTTATCGGTTTCAGGCTTCTTGTATGTTTTTGAAATCGAAGATGGATGGAAGTTTTCAACCGTATCATTGTATTCAGCCAGAAAAGGAGGTTTTAGTTATTGCAATAATAATGATGATAATTGAATATTCATATACTCTTGTCTCTTTAAAAATTAGCAGTTGAAATTTGATTCTTTGATGTTTTAACGGCGAAGCCGTGCCGAGAAGGTAGCCAGTGGTGAAGCTAAGCGTAACCTCTGGTTAATTTTCGTCAGTTTTATTTTTAGCTCTGAAAGAGCGACAGATTTCTTATTGCACTCCTTCAGAGTGCGAATGTTATATTTAACTTGTCCAGCGGTTTCGCTATCGCTTCACCACTGGCTACCTTCTTACCGCTTCTGCCGAAGCTAAGAATTAAATTCATTAAATTTTCGAATAAATTAACCACTAATTGTCAAAAAGCCCTACTCTTTATAAATATAAAAACTCGCTTCCATTTTTGATTTTGTCTTTTTTACATCAGTTTTGATTTTATTACTTTGGCAAATTTCGATTCTTTTTCGTATGCTATTGAGAACGAATTCAAAGATAGTACTATTGCCCTAAATGATTAAACTTCTTGCACTCGATCTTGACGGAACACTTCTCAACTCCAACGGACAGATACCCGCGGAAAATATCACGGCGATCCGGCAAGCTGAAGAAAAAGGCGTGCTGGTCACGATCGCGACCGGACGGCGTTTTCGGGATGCACTGCCCGTTGCATTGGAAATAGGATTTAATGCACCGATCCTGA
>JBGTRS010000060.1:0-13845 GCA_041940665.1 Pyrinomonadaceae bacterium
GTTTTTTGAGCCACGGTCGGCTTGCTTGTCCAGGAGTCGTAGCAAATTTCCTTCAGACACCAAGCCAGCTTTTCATCCGCCAGATTTTTGTTTTTTTCGAGCAGACGTTTTCTTTCAAGGGCATTTTTTGCGTTGATAAGTTTTTCGGCTAGTTCTTTGTGTCGCATAAAAATTTGGTTGGATTATAACGCAAGAAAAAGCGAAAAGTCTTTTTTATTAAAGAACTTTCCGCTTTTCGTTTTCCCCCTTGATTTCCCCTACTGCAAGAGAACCTTAATTTAATTCGACTCCTTTCAAAACGATTTCCTTTGTTTCGGTTCGAATCAGGAGATCGTATTTTCCGGCTTTGATGTTTTCAAAGCGGAATTCACTCAAGTCGTTTGTCATTGTTTCGGTGTCGCCGATTTTAACTGACACATTTTCAAAATCTTCGCCCAGAATCTGACCTTTGATGGTGAAACCTTTTTCGCTTTCGGCGATTCTGAGGTCAATCTTGTTTTCGCCCGCTTCAAAAAGCATCTGGCGTTCTCGATTTGCGGAGGCGGAACGCTCGCCGAAAACGGCTTTGTTCGGAGCCAGATCCATCTGAAGAACCGCTAAGACCTTTTCGACGAACGAGCTTTTCGGTTCTGCCGCCCGCGTCCGAAACAGATTTTTCGACCATTTGATCGCGTCCGTTGGGGCATCCTTTGAATCGTCCAACTGCATTAAATTTATGATTCTTTTGATGTTTTCGTCCGAATTGTTCATTGTGTTTGCTAAAATCATTTTCGCTTTTCCTCTCTACACTTTTACAGTGCCTGGCTTTAAGAGAAAAAGACAAAAAAAATTCAATATATTCAAAAAAATTGATTTTCTTCAATTTTTCGTATATTTTACGCCGTTTTCCGTTTCGTAAAAATTTACTTTGTCAAAATCTTTTCGAGTTTTTTCAGGCATCTTGCCCGCAGCGGGCTGATGCTCGTTGCCCCGACTCCGATGGCTTCGGCAACTTCCGCATAACTTGCCGCCGGTTCGGTCAAGTAGATCATCGAAAGAATCGTCTGACAACGTTCTTCGAGTTTTTTCAAAGCCGTGCGTATTTTGTGCTGTTCCTCGAGTTGGATCAGATTATCTTCCGCGAGCGGCGATTCGTCCGTCAGGCTCGCCATTTCGTATTCCATTTCCTCTTCCGTTTCGGGCGAATAAAAGCCTTTTTCGCCGCGAACCAAACCCCAGGTTTTGAACTTGGCGGTCGTCACCAGCCACGAACGGATTCTTTCGGGTTGTTCGATCTCGTCGAGTTTTTGAAAAAGCGTCAAAAAAACTTCCTGCAGAATATCCGCTGATTGCGATTCCGATAAACCCGACCGCCTCGGAATGGCGAAGATCAGCCGCTGATAGCGGTCAACCAGATCATCCCAAGCCGTTTCATCACCTTTACGGCAGGATTTAACAAGATCGGCATCATCTCTTTCAAGAGATTTTGCCGTAAATCCGGCTTTTGTTTGTTTCGTGCTTTCTGTCATTTGAGATTTGCGGTCAGCGGATAAAACATCATAAGGATTTTAACAAAAAAACGGCAGTAAGCAATATTTATCGTATTGCTTACTGCCGAAACATTTTGCAGAAACTAAACTAAATTAGTTTCTGTTGGTCGGTATGTCGCCGCCGGAACCGAACTGCTGAAAACCGTATGTGTTATCGGAACTGTTCCAGACATACCAGACCCGGTTTGTGGTGCGGAAGACCGCCAGATCGGTTACGCCGTCGCCGTCGTAATCATCGGCAACCGGAACATCGCCGTTAATACCGAATTGGCGTATGTCGTAAGTTCCGTTCGAACTGCGGTGGGCATACCAAACGCCGGTCGAAGGACGATAGACCGCCAGATCATCCCGGCCGTCGCCGTCGAAATCCCCCGTGATCGGAATATCGCCGTTCGAGCCGAATTGCGTTGCGTTATATCCGCCGTCGGAACTTCTGAGCCAGTGCCAGGTTCCGTTTGACGCCCGGAAAACGGCGATGTCGGTTTGGCCGTCGCCGTCAAAATCCGACGCGACGGGGCGATCGCCGTTCTGGCCGAACTGCATAATGATATAACCCGTTCCGCTGCTTTTCTGAACATACCAGACGCCGTTTGACGGGCGGAAAACGGCCAGATCCATCCGGCCGTCGCCGTCAAAATCGCCCGGTACGGGAACATCGCCGTTCGAACCGAACTGCTTCGAGGTTACGCCGTTGTCGGAACTTCTTTGAACAAACCAAGTGCCGTGGCGGTAAACCGCATAATCGGACGCACCGTCGCCGTCGAAATCACCCGAAACGGGAATGTCGCCGTTTTGTCCGAATTGACGGGCGATCAAACCGTTGCCGTCTTTGACATACCAGGTTCCGGTCGAAGGACGGAAAACGGCGATGTCGGCGGTGTCATTGCCGCGAAAACGGCTGCGCCGATGGCGACTTCGGATCTGTCCGCGAATTTCACCTGTCGGATTATCCACCGTGCCGATCTGTGCATACCAATGTCCGGCACGCAGTTGAGCGACCTGTTCGGGCGTGACGTCAAAGGTCAGAACCTCGGACTGACCGCTCGTTCCGCCGACCGTGCCGAGATCGAAAATGACTTCGCCGGTTTCACCGCGATGAGCCGGACCGTTGATCGTGGCGGTCATCTGTTCGCTCGACAGATTTCTAAAACCGAATTTTACTTTGATCTGTGTTCGGTCGGGACTTAAAACCACTCCGATCAAACCGCGTCCTTCGGTTTGCACGGGCGGAACGACCTGCCGGCCGTTCATTTTTCCGCCGAAAACACGGTTTCTGTGCGGCGGCAGCGGCCGGTCGAATTCGCGGAAAGTTCCGGCCAGGATCGAGGCATTGCCCGTCCCGACGCTGACGGTTGAATCAATCGCTATTGTCGGAACCGCATCGCCGTCGGCTGAATTCAAACGCAAACCGCCGTCGCCGTCATCGTTCAGGGTGATCTGTCCGACCGGATTTCCGTCAACCGAAACGGTCAGAACCGCATCGGCGGGAAGATTTACGCGGTGAACGAACACGCCGAGTTTGCGGACGGTCGTCCCGTTCGGATCATCGCCTCCGCCGAATTCCGAATAATGTGCCACGCCGCGGGGCTGCATTCCGTCAACCGGAGCACCTTCCATCGGAGCAAACAAACGAAGCGTTGCAGGTTCGGGCGGATTGCGGAAACTACCCGATAAAACGATCGTGTCGCCCCGTCTGATCTCAACGGAAGTATTTTCCGTCGGTGTCGGAACTTGATGTTGGTTCGAGTTCAGGTAAAGAAAACCGTTTCCTGAATGAATCCGAATGGTACCTGCCGCTTCGCCGTTGACCAAAACATCCAAAACAGTGCCCATTGGAGCGGCGACTCGTTCGACATTTACCTTCAAAATTCTTGTGCCGTTTTCAAATTCGGCATAAAAAGCCGACCCGCGTGGTCTGATATTGTTAACCGGTTCGCCCGTCAAAGGTGCAACCAGAGAACTGGTCGGCATCGGCGGATTGTTTGCGGCAACCGTGCCTTCGTTAATTGAAAGAAAAGCAAAAATAGCGGCCAAAAAAATTGCTGAAAAAATTGCAATTTTGCCCGTAAAAAACCCTTTCTGCTTGAAAAGTGATATTCCTCGCATCTTCTGTATTTCCTCGTTAAATTGTAGTTTGATGATAAGACTTTTTTTATCCGTCTTTTTTGTTGAAGTTAAGACGCATACATTTATTATTTGGTCTGAAAAGTTTTAATTTTCTAAATTATTTTCATAATTTCATCCAACGTTTTGCGTTTGAGGTCGGGAACTTTGGCGTCTTCTGCCGGATAACCGACGGGAATTAAGACAAACGGAATCTCATTCTTCGGACGCTCGAGAATTTCCTGCAAAAACTTCATCGGGCTGGGCGTATGCGTAAGCGTCGCCAGACCGGCGTTATGCAAAGCCGCCAAAAGCATTCCGACGGCAATTCCGACCGATTCCTGTGAATAGTAGGTCGGTTCGATCTCGCCGTCATCCTCGATCGTGTTGATGCGAAAAACCACGATCAGATACGGTGCGATCTCCAGAAAAGGTTTATGCTCGTCCGTTCCCAAAGGAGCGAGTCTTCGCAACCATTTTTCGGACATCCGGCCGTGATAACTGTTATATTCTTCCTTTTCCGCCGCGATGCGGATTTCGCGTTTAACCGCCGCATCCCGCACGACGACAAACCGCCACGGCTGCATATGAGCTCCCGAAGGTGCCGTCCCGGCAGTTAAAACCGCCTTTTCGATCAATTCGAACGGGACATCCCGATCGGAAAAATCCCGCACCGTGCGGCGTAGATTCAGGTTTTCATAAAGTTCATCGGCACGCCGTTTCTGTTCGGCTTCATCCTCGATATAACGGAACTCTAATGGTACTAAAACGGGTTTCGGAAACGGTTTGCTCATAATTTTGCTGATTCGAAAAAACTTTAGATATTTTAACCGAAAATCATTTTTGCGGAAACCTTACCACAAAAAAAAACAGGTGAAACATTTCAAACATATTTCACCCGCTAAAATTCAATTTTCGGCAAAATTCATCAGGTCAGCATCTCGTTGTTTTTAACTGCCGCTTTGTCCGTTAAAGTCGTCAGAAAATTATCCGAAAGCACGGTTTCCGCTTCTTTTCCTTTCAGGCGTTTATCGCCGTCAGCCGTCGGTCCCGGTAAAAGCAGATTGACAAGGCTTAAAATATCGGCGGTCGTTCCGGGAAAAAGCCCTTTAAATCCGGCGAGAATTTGTGCCGGCAGCGAGATGATGATCTCCGCTTCGCCGCGTTTGCAGGCTCTGACGATCTCATCAGCGGCATATTCGGCACTGACCGAAAGCAAGGGCAAAGAATCGCCGATCTTAAACCAGGCATATTCGAGTTCGTGATTTCCTTTGACGACCGTCTGCCGCGGACTGCCCGTTCGCATCAAACCCGGACAAACTGTCGTTACATAAACTCCGTCTTTAAGAAGTTCGGCACGCAAACCTTCCGAATAACCCGCGAGAGCGAATTTACTCGTCGAATACGGCAAGAGATGCGGGATCGCCACCTTGCCGCCGACCGAAGAGATATTGACGATGCGGCCTTCGCCGCGTTCTTTCATTTCGGGCAGAACGGCGTTCGTTACATAATAAACGCCCCAGAAATGCGTATTCAAAGCTTCTTCAAAATCGCGTTTGGCAGAATTTTCCATCGGCATCACCTGAATCACGCCGGCATTATTTACCAGAACATCGATCTGTCCGAAATGACCGCGAACCGCCTCAACCATTTTTTTTGTGTCCGCTTCATTCGTTACATCGCAGACGGTTGAAAAAACTTCAGCTCCTTTTGCTTCGAGTTCGCGTCTTGCGTCATCAAGTTCTACTTTCTCGCGTGAGCAGATCGCGATTTTTGCTCCTTCTTCGGCAAAACGTCTCGCCAAAACCAACCCCAGACCGCGTCCGCCGCCCGTAATTAATACGACCTTATTTTTAAGATTTAAGTCTTTGGTACGGTCTAAAAGTTTTTTTGCCGCAAATAGAACACCCGCTCCGATTCCCAGTAAAGCCAAACCTTTTCCCAAAGTATATTCATTTTCCGTTTTCTGCATTTTCTCATCTTCCATGTCAGATTTCTCCTTGATTCGATACGTTTTTCTCTAAATAGTTTGAAATTTGCAAAAACAATGCCAATCACGCTGATCCTTTCTAAAGCGTTTGTTCATACAAGGTTGGAATTTAAGCACTACTCAAACAAAAATCTTTCGTGTCTTAAAACCTTACAGCCCCGGATTTTTCGAGACAGAAAAATAAAAAACTGGAAACCTCTCTACTTTGTGTATTTCTTTGAAACACAGGAAAAATGCATAAAGTAGTTGTCTATCACACGATAAGCACGCCCGAGGTGCCTCTGCCGTCGAATATTGACGTTTCGCCGGAAAAATTCGAAAGCCATTTGGAGTGGTTAAGCCGGAAGTGTGCGGGCCGTGTCCGACCGCTTCGCGATCTCATCTCCGTTTCTGAAAAAAAAGACTTTTATGCGATTACCTTCGATGACGGTTTCCGCGACAATCTGACCGTTGCTCTTCCCCTGCTCGAAAAATACAACCTGCCGATGACGCTGTTTGCCGTCGCCGGTTTTATCGGGACGGAAGATTATCTCTCTAAAGAAGAATTAAGAACGCTCGCCGCCCATCCGCTCGTCACCGTCGGTTCGCACGGACTCTACCATAAGCATTTTTCAAAATTATCTGAGGAAGAAGCGGTTTTTGAACTCACGGAGTCAAAACGGATTCTCGAAGAGATCACCGGAAAAGAAATTGATCTGCTCGCCTACCCGTTCGGCGACTGCAATGCGTCGACCGAACGATTGAGCCAGGCATGCGGTTACCGGGCGGCGTGGTCGGTCTGGAACGGAATGAATACGCCGTACTCGCGGTGGCGTGTGCCGCTGGGCAGAAACGATAACCTTCTGCGGTTTATCGCCAAAGTTTCAAACGCCTATTTTCCGATCAAAAAACTCATTAAACCGCCGATGAATTTCGATCTATGAAAATAGTTTTTTACAGCCACACGGGACAGGTCAGCGGAGCGGAAAACATCCTTCTGCTTCTGCTCAAAAAATTGAACCGAACGCGGTTCAGGGCTGAAGCTGTGTGTCCGGCGGAAGGCGGTTTGGCGGAAAAGATTCGGGAACTGGGAATTCCCTGCCGATCCGCTGCGACGCTCGAAGCCCGTTTTACCTGGCGGATCGATCTGTTTTTGAAATATCTGATTTCGTTTTTCCGGACGATCTTAAATCTGCGAAAAAAAATCAAAATAGCCGAACCCGATCTCGTTCACGCCAACAGCATCCGTGCCGGTCTGGTCGCCACTTCCGCCACGGTCGGAACAAACATTCCCGTGTTCTGGCATTTGCAGGACGAACTCAAAACCCATCCGTTCAGCACCCTGATCCGTCTGTTCGTCCTTTTTTCAAAAAGAACACGGCTTATTTCCGTTTCACAGGCGACGGCCAAAAGTTTTTATGGGAGATTATTAAAAACCTGTCGTAAAAACACACCTTTGCGGATCATTCATAACGCCATCGAAACGGAAAAATTTGAATTCGATCCCGCTAACCGCTCGAAAATCAGAAAAGAACTCGGCTTATCCGAAAGCGAATTTCTGTTGGGACTCGTCGGACAGATCACACCGCGGAAAGGACAACTCGAACTCGTCCGCACCTTTGCCGAAACGCTCGAAACCCAAACGAATTCGACTCTCTTGATCGTCGGCGAACCGATGTTCAATCAAGACCGCGAATACCTGCGACGAATAAAACAAACGATTGACGAAAATGGCTTAACGGAAAAAGTAAAACTGCTCGGACAAAGAAACGATGTTCCGGCATTGATGCAGGCTTTAGACGTTCTGGTGGTCAATTCCAGAAGCGAAGCCCTCGTCGTCGTGGCGATCGAAGCGATGGCCTGCGGAACACCCGTCATCGCCACGGATGCGGGCGGCACACGCGAGATGATCGAACACCGGTTTAACGGTCTGATCGTTCCATTCGGCGACACGGAAAAATTAAAAAACTCGATTCTCGAACTCTCGCAAAACACCGAACTGCGGCGGCAGTTTTCCGAAAGAGGCAAACAGATCGTCGCTGAAAAACTCACCGCCGAAAAGTTTATTACCGATTTGGAGGATTTTTTCTGCGAATCTGTGCCGGCCGAAAAACGGACGCGGCAGGTTGAACCGGCGGAAAAAGTAAAAAGATATGTCTAAAATCGCATTAGTTCACGATTATTTTATCCAGATGGGCGGAGCGGAAAAGGTCGCCGAAGAATTGCAGACGCTTTTTCCCGACGCCCCGATGTTTTCGACGGTTGACCAACGCAATGGCTCCGCCACGGCTTTGCAAAAGAAAAGGGCGAAAACTTCCTGGATGCAGAATCTGCCGATCAACAAAAAGAATCACCGGCATTTTTTCCTGCTTTATCCGTTCGCCGTCGAAAGTCTCGATCTGTCGGAATACGATCTGATCATCAGCAGTACTTCCGGTTATGCCAAAGGCGTCCGCAAGAAGAAGGGAGCGTTGCATATCTGCTATTGTCATACGCCAATGCGTTGGGTCTGGCGGTATCAGGCCTATGCCGAACGCGAGGAATTCGGCGGTCTGAAGAAAGCGGTCTTGCCGCTTCTTCTCAAAGGCTTAAAGCATTGGGACCTGCGGGCGGCGAAACAACCCGATTATTACATCGCCAATTCGCAGGTCGTCGCCGACCGCATAAAAGAGTGTTACGGCCGCGAAGCGACGGTCATTCCGCCGCCGATCGATGTCGAACGATTTACGCCCGATGAGCCGGACGAAGATTTTTATCTGATCCTGTCAAGGCTCGCCCCCTACAAACGGCTGGACTTGGCAATCGAAGCCTGCCAAAAACTCGACCGCCCGCTGGTCGTCATCGGCGACGGTGTTGCCCGCCGGCAGCTCGAAAAAATTGCCGGAAAGAACACGAGATTTTTAGGTCGTCAGCCCGATGACGTCGTCAATCGCTACGCGAGCCGCTGTCGGGCTTTGATCTTTCCGGGCGAAGAAGATTTCGGAATGACGCCTTTGGAAATAAATGCTTCGGGCCGACCTGTCATTGCTTTTCGCGGCGGCGGGGCGACCGAAACCGTGATCGAAAACGAAACGGGCGTTTTCTTCGATGAACAAACGGCGGATTCCGTAGTTGAAGCGATCGAACATTTTGAAACGATCTCGTGGGATCGCCAAAAATTACGCCGCCACGCCGAAAAATTCGACCGCAAGGTTTTCGATACGAGAATCCTGCAATTTTTGGGCGAGATCGCTTATCTGAATTTTACGCCCGAACTTATTGAAGCCAAGACCGCAACCGGCATCAGAGTCCGCGAACGGACGGTTTAAGTCATAAGGAGAAAAATTTTTGCTCGAATTTCTGTCGGATCTACAACTGAATCAGAACGATTTCGCATACGGAAGCAAAACCGCCGAAGACCTGAAGGCGGGCGGAAAAATACGAGTCGTCCGCATCGCTCACGCGAGTCTGACACCGGCTTTGCGGGGACGCGAGCGGGCGATCGCCCGCTGTTTTCCGAATGTCGAAATGCAGGTCGTCACGCCGCCGCGTTGGAAGGAATCGGGAGTTCTGGTCGAAACGGTTCCGGATGATTATTTTCCCGTCATCAAGGCGGGAACTTTTCTTTCCAAACATATCCAGCTTTTCGCCTATAACCCATTTCCGATCATCCGGGCTTTGCGGAAACATAAACCGCATATCATTGATATGGATCACGAACCTTACAGCGTTCCCTGTGCGGAGATCATCGCTCTGCGGAATCTGTTCGCACCAGGGGCGAAGATCGTCATGCAGACGGCACAAAATATTTTAAAACGCTATCCGCCGCCGTTTTCTTTTCTCGAGAAACGGGCATTAAAACAGGTTTCCGCCGCCTATATGTGCAGTGAGACCGTCCGCGAAGTTCTCAAAACAAAAAATTTTACAAAACCGGCTGTGCTGGCACCTTTCGGGATTGATTCCGATCTTTTTTATCCGCGAGAAAAAAAGCAAAAATCTGCGGATGAGCCGTTGACGATCGGCTATGTCGGACGATTGATGCCGGCGAAAGGCGTGCTCGTTTTGATCGAAGCACTCGGCCGGATCAGGGACAAGAACTGGCGTTTTCTGGTCGTCGGCGACGGTGAACGCAAAGAGTTGATGCGGGAAAAATTAAAAGAAGACGGCCTGCTCGAGCGGACGGAATTTGTCGGAGCCGTGCCGTATCACGAAACGCCGGAGTATTTTCAAAAAATGGATGTGCTGGTCGTGCCGACGCGAACGACCGCAAAGATCCGCGAACAGTTCGGACGGGTCATCATCGAAGCGATGGCCTGCGAAGTTCCCGTCATCGGTTCGACCTGCGGAGCGATTCCCGAAGTCATCGCCGAAGCGGGTTTGATCTTTCCCGAAAGCGACCCGCAGGCACTCGCCGAAGCGATCACGCAAATTATCAACGATGAAGACTTGCGGAAAAACCTGGCAGTCGCGGGAAGAAAAAGAGTTTTGGAGAATTACACCTGGAATCACGCCGCGAGGCAGATTTATTCCGCCTATCTCAAGGTTTTGGGATCGGAACGGGAGGAATGTTTATGAGAGCAAAAGTAAATTCAAGATCAAATTTAAAATTGATCCAGTTCGGCACTGTTTTCAATTTTGATCCGACTTCCGTAAAAGCGAATTTGTTTTTTCTGATCGCATCGTTTGCCGTCCTGATTGCCGGCATCGGAATACCGCTGACACGGGAGATGACGCTTTTGATCCTGGATGAAAACAATGTGGTTGAAGTTCTGACGTTCGTCGTTTTTCTCATCGGCGGCGGATTCGGTCTCAATTTTTGTAAGAGAATGTTCAAAGAAAAGGAAAATTTCTTAAACATCGGCTTTTACTTCACCTTCTCGGTTTTTCTGATCTTGATCGGAATGGAGGAAATTTCCTGGGGACAGCAGTTTTTCGGTTTTGAAACGCCGGAAACATTCCGGCCGATGAATGAACAGGGCGAAACGACGATTCACAATATAAAGGGAATGAGCGGCAACAGCGAATACCTGCGGCTGTTTTATGGAATCGGCGGAGTAATCGGAGTTTTTCTTTTGCGAAACAGAACTTTTCGAAAAATCGCCGCCCCCGCATTTCTTTTGCCCTGGTTCGGGCTGATCGTCCTTCATTCGAAGGTGGATGTTTTTAACGATATCGTGCCGATTCAGAAACATTTCGATGCGTTGGTCAGCGAGCTGGCGGAATTTGTCGAACTGCTCATAGCAGTTTCGGCATTTATCTATATTTATTTCAACTCGAAAAAATATCCGTTCAAGACAAATAAATAGTGACTATGGAAAAACTGAACTTAAAACTGCCGATCTCTCCGAAAAATATCGCTCTGATTCTTTTTGCGTTCGTGATTTTCCTGGTGTTGGCAAATCTTTTCGGGCAATACTACAAGGATGCTTTTACCGGAAATGAAATCGTCCTGAAAATCATCCGCAAATTTAATCTCGATCTTGAAAGAAACAATGTGCCGACCTGGTATCAGTCTTCGACGCTTGTGCTCAGTTCCTTTTTGCTGGCACTGATCACCTTGGTCAGACGGGAAGCGAAGGACGCGGATTTTCGTTACTGGGGCGTTTTAGCGGCGATCTTTTTATATCTGTCGCTCGATGAAGCGGTTTCGATCCACGAACAACTGACGATGCCTCTGCGGACGACCTTTCAGCTGGAAGGCATTTTCTATCTCAGTTGGGTGATTCCCGCCGCGGTTTTTCTCGTCATATTCTTTTTGGCATTTCTCAAATTTCTGCTCAGGCTTTCTTCTCAAACCCGCAATCTGATGATCAAAGCCGGATCAATTTACGTTCTCGGAGCGGTCGGCGTCGAGATGGTCGGAGGAGAATATCTGCATTTAACCAACGATCTGCCGACCCGCATCAATGATTTCAGATACGTTCTGATCACGACCTTGGAAGAATTTTTAGAAATGTTCGGGATCATAATTTTTATCTACGGACTTTTAACGCATCTTTTTGAACAGGAAGAGGCTGTTACGGCTGAGGAAAAATCCGTGGTCAAAAAGCCGATCAAGAAATTAAAAGAAAGTATTTCGACGAGTTGAGAGGATATCGGATAGTTTTATGAAAAATAGATCTGACGGACTGATGGAGAATGATTGGAAATTATTAGAGGACGCGGAAGCCGGCCGGATCTGGAACGAAAATCTGGCGGGGTTTGCGGATTGTTCGCCCTTTCAGAGTTTTGAATGGGGACAGTTTCACAAACCCTTGGGCTGGCGACCTTTGTATTTCGCCCATTTTGATGAAGAAAGCAAAATCACGGCGATGTGTTTGATGCTGCTCAAAAAATTTTATTTCAAAACCGGCTTCATCTGGGTGACGGGCGGCCCGATCGGTGAAATAAAAACCTGGAATGGAGATTTGCCGCAAGCCGTTTTGAATGCGACAAACCTCAAAAGACTCTATTTTCGCTTTCGCTGTGACCGAAAAAGAGATACGCGGGACGCACTTTTGCTCGAACATAAAAACTGGTCGAAACCCCTTTTTCCGATGGGCTCGTGTTTCAGTATGGAACTCGATCTCGCCGAAAATGCGGATGATCTCGCCGGAAAGCTTTCAAAAAGCTGGCGTCGAAATCTGCGGCTGGCCGCAAAAAATGACCTCATCATAAAACGATGCGCCGATCCCGACATCGAAGAACTCCGGCGGGCATTTGAAGAAATGGAAGCGAGCAAAAACCTGCCGGAATTATTTTCGGAGGAAAAACTCGAAAATCTTTTCAAATATGCCGCGTCAAATCTGATCCTTTTTCGCTGTGAAGATACGGACGGAAATCTGCTTTCCTTTAGAGCGGCACTGTTTATCGGCGACAAGGCGGTTGATTATCTGGCGGTTACAAATAAGGAAGGACGAAACCAGCGGGCTTCTTTTCCGACGCTCTGGGAGATGCTTTTGTATTGCCGCGAAAAGGGCATCGGCAAATATGATCTCGGCGGAATTGATCCGTGGGAAAATCCGGGCGTTTATACATTCAAAAACGGAACGGGAGCCGACGAGGTCGAATATCTCGGCGAATGGGATTGGGCAAGCTCGGAAGCATTGCGGCTTTTGGCAAATTGGGCGATCCGCAAAAGACAGACCTCAAAAGATATTAAAACGGAATCCGCTGGTCAGGAAAAACGGGAATCCGCCGCCGTCACAAACAGCCCGGTAAAGCGTTTTGTCCGGCAGATCGCCGGATTTTTTTCATAAGCGTTATTTGCCCGAACATTTCGCCGGATCATAAAGAATCTGGAATCTCGCGGCGATTAAAGCTTATTTATCAATACATTGTAAAACTTTTTAGGTTTAGACAGAGAGAAGAAGAGAGTTCTATGAACAAGAATCAGTCCCTGGCTTTGAGGACTCCACATTTCAGTTTTCGTGATCTGGCGGGCGTTTTGTTCCGGAAAAAGCTGTTGATCTTTTCAACGCTTCTGACGGCGGGTCTCGCGGCGGCCGTTTTTGCCTGGATGACGCCCGAAATGTATGAATCGAAAATGAAGATACTCGTCCGCAATATGCGGGCGGATCTGCCTCTGACCGCCGGAAGCGAATCCGTTTCGGACCTTCAGGAAGTTTCCCAAGCTCAGATAACGGCGGAGATCGAACTTTTGAAAAGCCGCGATCTGCTGGAGAAGATCGTCGCAGAAATAAATCTCGCTACCCCCGAAAAACCCGGTGAGAAAATAACGGGTAAAGACGTTGAACGGGCGATTCAAAAACTCGAAAAGGATCTGGACATCGGCGACGTGAAAAAGGCGAACATCATCGAGGTCAGTTACGCTTCGGAATCGCCGCAAAAGGCCGCCGCTGTTCTAAAACTTCTCTCGGAACTCTATCTGGAAAAACATCTCAGACTGCACCGCCCGCCCGGAACTTACGAGTTTTTCAAAGAACAAGCCGATCAATACGAACAGGATCTGCGGGCTTCGGAAAACACGCTTTCCGATTTTCAGCAGAGAGAAAATCTCGTCGAAATCAATCAGCAGAAGGAATTGACCCTGAGCCGCTATGTTGACACGAGATCGAAACTCAAGGATTTGAACGGTACGATCAACGAAACCGATAAAAGAATCGCCGCTCTTGAAAAGCAGCTGAGCGGAATGGAAAACCGCATCAAGACGCAGGACCGCGTGATGCCGAATCAGTATTCGTCCGAGCGGCTGAACACGATGCTCATCGAATTGAAAAACCGTCGGATTCAACTGCTCGCCAAATTCCAGCCCGATGACCGCGT
>JBGTRS010000061.1:0-5301 GCA_041940665.1 Pyrinomonadaceae bacterium
AAATAGAAAAAATAGATGAAGCATGTAGAACTTTCAATCAATTTATATTGAAATATCCAAACAACAACTTAATAAATAAAAGTAAAGCAAAAATAAGCGATCTTCAATGTAGTTAGTTTATGGTATGCCATTAAATTATTCTAATTTTAAAAAAAATCTTGAGAATAATTTTTTTTACGAAAAAAAAACTAAAACAACTAGAACGAAAATTGAATTTGTTTAAAAATCCTGCAGTAAATTTTCCATCGTCAGATTTTGCGACGGATTTTCAA
Organism: Pyrinomonadaceae bacterium; assembly: GCA_041940665.1. Lineage (GTDB taxonomy): Bacteria > Acidobacteriota > Blastocatellia > Pyrinomonadales > Pyrinomonadaceae > Aridibacter. The sequence goes on from JBGTRS010000061.1 coordinate 273, forward strand.
ATTCCTCACGGTACAGAGGTGTGAATTTGATCCCTCCAAAAAAGTACAAAAAATGAAAAAAACGTAAAAACAAACGATCTGCGGGAATATCTCAAACAGAAACTGCCCGACTATATGATTCCCTCGTATTTTGTCGAACTCGAGGAACTGCCCCTCACACCGAACGGCAAGATCAACCGCAAGGCTTTGCCCGTGCCGACTTCAACGATCAAGGATTCTGACAACGAATTTGTCGCTCACCGCGATGACATCGAATCAAAACTGGTCGGGATCTGGGAGGAGATCTTAGATGTCCGGCCGATCGGCATTCAGGATAATTTCTTTGATCTGGGCGGGCATTCACTGAAAGCCATCCGGATGTTTGCCGAGGTCGAGGAGACCTTTAACAAGACGATTCCGCTGGCGACGCTGTTTGAAGCCGGGACGATCGAGAAGCTGGCTGAGATTCTTCGCCGGGATGACTGGGCGGAAGCCGAATCTTCTTTGGTGCCGATCCAGCCCGAGGGGACGAAGCCGATCTTCTTTTGTGTTCATGCCAAAGGCGGGAATGTTCTGTTTTACCGCGATCTGGCCAAACATCTGGGCAAGGATCAACCGTTTTACGGGATTCAGGCGAGGCGTCTGGGCGGGCGGCAGGTCGGTCACGCGACGGTCGAGGAGATGGCGGAGTATTACATTAAGGAGATGAAAACGCTGCAGCCGGAAGGGCCGTATTATATCGGCGGGTCATCGTTTGGCGGGTTGGCGGCATTTGAGATTGCTCAGCAGTTGCATCGGCAGGGTGAGCGGGTGGCACTTTTGGCATTATTTGATACGGGGACACCGGATTATCCGAAGATGTTGCCGGGGACGACGGCATTGCGATCAAAGGTCTATGAAACCATCCGCCGCGTCCAGCATCATCGGGATAGTCTAAGGGCGTTTAATCCGGCGGAGCGAAAAGAATATATTTTCGGCAAACTGAAAAAAGCCAAACTTCAATATCGGCGAAGGATTGTCAACGGCTATAAGAAGTTGGTGCGGAAGATCTATCTGAAAACGCAAGGGACGGGTTCGATACCGAAGAACTACATCCAGATCGAAGATCAGATCTGGAAAGCCGGAGCGAAATATCGGCCGCAGGTGTATCCCGGCGAAATGACCCTGTTCCGGGCGACGATTCAACCGATGGGGATCAGGGAAGATGAGACGTTAGGATGGCAAAGATACGTAGCAGGTGAGATTGAGATTCACGAGGTAGAAGGTCATCACGGCTCGATCGTGGCGGAGCCGTATGTCCGGAAGTTGGCTGAAAAACTGGCCGATTGTATCGCCTCAGCCGGTAATGGCCGGATCGCTGATAAAGAAGAGACGGGCGAAACGGAAAATAACGAATATGCAAAAGCCGTAAGTGTGTAGTTTGTATGAGTGGAAAGAAAAACATTTGGCAAATTAGAAATGATCCGCCAACCTTAGAGAGCGGCGAGGTTCACGTCTGGCGTGTCTCGATAGATCGGAATGTCTCACAGTTGGAGAAATTCCTCGAAACGCTTTCGCCCGACGAAAGACAAAGAGCCGATAGATTTCGTTTTGAGAAAGACCGCCGCCGGTTTATTATCGCCCGCGGCACTTTGAGAAAGTTGCTCGGCGTCTATCTTAAAGTTTCGCCGGCTGAAATTTCTTTTTCATATAACCCGTTCGGAAAGCCCGTTGTGGCGGAAAGTTCAATCTGCTTTAACATCTCGTACTCTGAGGGAGTTGCGTTGTTCGGTTTTTCAGACGGGCAGGAGATCGGGATTGATCTTGAATTTATCAAACGGGAATTTGCAACCGTAAAGGTTGCCGAACAATTTTGTTCCCGAAGAGAATTATTGGCATTGGATGCTCTTTCGACGGATGTCCGAATTCCGGTATTTTTTGATGTTTGGACACAGAAGGAAGCATATCTCAAGGCCGTCGGAACGGGATTTTCGAATCCGGCGGATCAATTTACCCTGCCGATGATCTCCGATGGACACAAAACACGGATGAAGCAGAATGCCGGTTATAAATTTCGGGGTTGGACGTTTTTCAAATTGGAGGCGGAGGCGGACTATTCGGCGGCGTTGGCCGTAAACGGCACGGTCCGAAATGTCCGGTATCTTCGATTTTCGGACAGTAATATTATGGAGAATAAGGGGTTAAACAAAGTTTTAGGATTTGAAATAGCAAAAAGAGGAAAAAGACAGTGTGCGGAATAGCAGCAATATTCGGAAAAGACTGGAGTCTTGATCAACTTCAAAATATGCTCTTCGTTCAGCAACATCGCGGACCTGATACGGAAGGGATCTATACCGACCCGAAATCAATTGCGGGGTTGGGGCATAGGCGTTTGAGCATAATTGATCTGAGCGATGCGGGACGACAGCCGATGGAAAGCCGTTCGGGAAATTTACAAATAATTTTCAACGGCGAAATTTATAACTTTTTAGAACTGAAATGCCGGTTGGAGTCGGAATTTTGTTTCAGGACTCAATCCGATACGGAGGTTTTACTGGCCGCCTATGAGAAATGGGGCGTGGATTTTCTGGATCACCTGGTCGGGATGTTCTCGTTCGTCATTTGGGATAATGCGAAAAAAACGGCTTTTGCCGCCCGTGACCGGTTTGGTGTGAAACCCTTGTATTATCATCAAAAAAGTGACGGGACTTTAATAATAGCAAGTGAGATCAAAGCCATTCACTCGGCGGGCATTCCGAAAGAACCGGATGAAAAAACCTGGGCCAGTTACTTAACATACGGTCATTATCCGCATTCGAACCGAACGTTTTGGAAGAATATCAATTCTCTGCCGCCCGGACATAAATTGGTCTGGAAAAATGATAAAACGGAAATTTCCCGCTGGTATGATATTGCTGAAAAAGTAGGCGATGAATTTGACCAAAGACCGGAAGCGGAGGTTGAAGAAGAGTATTTCAGTCTGCTCAAAGAGAGCGTAAAATTCCGGTTTCGCTCGGATGTTCCCGTCGGAATTAACTTGAGCGGCGGTCTGGATTCCTCGACGCTTCTCGGAATGGTGCATAACATTCAGGGCTACAACACGAATGTCAAGGCTTTTACATTTATTACGGGCGACCCGAATTACGATGAACTGCCCTGGGTCGGACAGATGCTCGCCAAAACCAATCATTCCTTGATCGTCAGCAAACTTTCGGCCAAAGAAGTACCGGAACTGGCGATGGATGTGCAGTATTATCAGGACGAGCCGTTCGGCGGAATACCGACTCTGGCTTATGCCAAACTGTTTGAAAAAGCCCGCGAGAACGGCGTTATCGTTTTATTGGACGGCAACGGAATGGACGAGCAGTGGGCCGGTTATGACTACTATCAGTCGGCGATGTCGGAAAATGATATAAGCATAATTCAAGGCACGAAGGAAAAACCCGTCAGACCCGAATGCTTGACGGCGGAATTCAGCTCATTGGCCGAAACAGCCGAATTTCCGAATGTTTTTACGGATAAAGTGAGGAATTTGCAATATAGAGATACAAGGTTCACAAAAATTCCACGGGCGATGCGGTTTAATGACCGCATCTCGATGCGGTCTTCGACCGAACTGCGGGAGCCTTTCCTGGATCACCGGATGTTCGAACTGGCACTTCGGCAACCGACCGAGCGGAAAATCTGTGACGGGGTCGGAAAGAAAATGCTCAGAAAAATCGCCAAACGTCTCGTGCCGGACAGATTATCTCTCTCACCGAAAAGACCCGTTCAAACACCACAGAGAGAGTGGCTGAGGAATGAACTGAGAGATTGGGCGGATGACCATATCAAACAGGTCAGCTCGAATTTTTCGGGTGCATGGTTTGATAAAAAATCGGTCTTGAATGTCTGGGAAAAATACTGTCAGGGCGAAAGCGACAACAGTTTTTACATCTGGCAATGGATCAGTTTGAGTCTGGTCGAAGAACTTTCAAAATCAAGGACAAAGGTACAGAAACTTGGATAATAATACAGTTATAAAAGTAAACAACATCGGCAAGAAGTTCAGGATCGGTGAAAGAAACCGGGCATATGAAACCTTACGCGATTCCATCGTCAGCGGCATCGGCCGGGTCAGACGCCTGGGTTCAAATTCTTCCGCCAACGGCAAACATATCAATGAATTTTGGGCTTTACGGGATATTTCCTTTGAGGTCAAACAGGGCGATGTGGTCGGAATAATCGGACATAACGGGGCGGGAAAATCGACGCTTTTGAAGATACTTTCGCGGATTACCGAACCGACCCGAGGCACGGCCGATATTTACGGCCGCGTCGGTTCGCTTCTTGAGGTCGGCACGGGATTTCATCACGAATTGACCGGCCGCGAGAACATCTATCTGAGCGGAGCGATTCTCGGGATGAAAAAAAGCGACATTGACGCCCGCTTCGATGAGATGGTCGCTTTTGCCGGAGTCGAAAAATTTGTGGACACCCCGATCAAACATTATTCGAGCGGGATGAGTCTGCGGCTCGGTTTTTCGGTCGCCGCCCATTTAGAGCCGGATATTTTGCTGGTGGATGAAGTCCTGGCGGTCGGCGATCTGGAGTTTCAGAAAAAATGTCTGAACAAAATGGAAGACGTCGCCACCGAAGGTCGAACCGTTTTGTTCGTCAGTCACAATATGGCCTCGATCAAAGAACTCTGCCAGACCGCATTGGTTTTGAAAAACGGGGAAATAAATTATCACGGCAATGTTGTCCAGGCCATCCAGAATTACACCCGCAACATTTTGAAGATCGGCGGGGAGAACAACCCGAACATAACCGGCAATGGCTGGGTGAACATCTGTATCAATGAAAACAAAGAGGAATGCCGGGTTTTTAACACCGAATCGTTTGAAGTTACGGCCGATCTGTCCTTAACCCACGATCTCAGTCAGGTCGTCATCCATTGCTTTATGGAAAATTCCGAAGGCAATCAGGTCGTGCACAACCGGCAGTTCGATTTTGACGAATTCAAAAAAGGCGTTCACCGGATCAAGGCCAAAGTTCCGCCGCTTTATCTGAAGCCCGGAGTTTATACGCT
>JBGTRS010000061.1:5311-9692 GCA_041940665.1 Pyrinomonadaceae bacterium
TTCAAACTTTTGGGAGAAGGTTCACTGGGAACTCAGGAAAAATATATGTCCGAAAGATTGGTCGTGGACGTCAGCGACAAGACGGATCTTTTTTCCGGCAAGGTTTACGCGACGATCTTACCGCCCGTCGAGTGGACGGTTGCCAATATCGAGACGACCAAAAGGGTCTTTGTTTAAGAAAAATGAAAGAAATACTTCGACAAGTTGCCCGAAAGGGAAGAAAAACCGATTTTTTCTGGCGATACGGGTTTAATTTCGTCCCGACGCTTCAATATCAGATCGGTTCATCAAGCAAATTCGATGATGCTTCAAGAACGATCATCAATGACTTGAACCGCAACGGCATCGCCGTTTCGACGGTCGAAGAATGTTTGGGCGGAAGAGAAAGCTTTTCGGAATTGGAAAACTCCGTCAACGAAATTTTGGAACAAAGAGCAGGCGAACTCGAACAGATCAAAGCAAATGCCAATAACGTCGAGGCGATCGGCGAGAAGAATTTCAACGTCGAACTTCTGGGCAATCCCGTCACGTTCGATCCAACGAGCGTCTTTGCCGGGTTTGCCCTGCAGGAAAAACTTCTTGATATCGCCAATGCCTACTTCGGGATGATCGCCAAACTGCGTTATTACAATGTCTGGAATACCTTTGCCACTCAGACGCAGGCTAGAGAATCACAACTCTGGCATTTTGACCGCGAAGATAATTATATATTAAAGATTTTTCTTTATTTGAAGGATGTGGATGAAGGTGCGGGACCTTTTACCTACGCCGCCAAAACTCATCCGAAGGGTTCACTGCGTTCAAGCCAGCCCGAGTATTTTCTTGAAAAAAACGTTCAGCGAAGCACGGACGAACAAATGGCGGAAGCGGTTGCAAGGGAAAATTGGGTCAGGGGAACCGGCAAAAAAGGAACGATAATTTTTGCCGATACGCGCGGTTATCATAAGGGCGGCGAAGCCCGCACCGACGACAGGTTGATGTTCACCTGTATGTTCACATCACCCGCGTCCGAATCCAAGCGGTTGATAAATTATCCGGAAAATCCCGATCTGGCGAATTTTAGCAAGAAACAATTAAAGGCATTGGAACATTATAAAAGTTAAATAAAACTCTCTTGGATAGTCAGGCTTTAGAATTGTTAAAGTTTTATCCGAAACAGGAAACAATGAGATCACACAAATTTCTACCCCAAAACGACTCGGCTAAAATTGATTCAGGTAATACTGCCAAAGAAAAGCCGAAAATTATTCTTTTGACTTCATCACTTTTGGTTGACCGCGTATTTCTTTATACAAACTTAATAAAATCTTTGGAAGAGTTCGGCGACGTCAGCGTTTGGGCAACATCAATTGAAAACGATCAATATTCCTCGATTTGGAAAAATGTCAATGCAAAGGTTGAACGTTTTCCCGAAATCCGTCCCTTTATGGAGATACCGCACAATTATCTGCGACGGTTGAATGAGTTTGCGTGGGATTTTCAATTTAAACTGCCGAGCCGTATGAGCATTATGCAGCACGTCAAAGATAAGTCGAATCAAGTCTGGGTGAGAGCCTTAAAGTTTCCGGCGTGGGGCATTGCCAAACTCGGTTTGGAGCAACAACTCGAAAACTTTGTTGAAAAATTGATGCTCGGCTATCCGCGTTCCGCTGAAGCCGAAAAAAGATTGAAAGAATTGAGACCTTCGGTTTTGATCTCGACCGGTCCGTTTCAATATGAACAGCCGGCGATCTTTTCAACGGCTAAAAAACTGGGAATTCCGACGCTCGCATATATCCCTTCCTGGGACAATGTGACGACCAAAAACCGACTCGTCTATAAATACGACGGCTACATCGTCTGGTCGGAACAGACCAAAAAAGAACTGAACGAATACTATCCGGCAACCAGAGACTCGCCTGTCTATACGGTCGGTGCTCCGCAATTCGATCTGTTTTTTCAGGAAAAATTTTATCAATCCCGCGAAGAATTTTGCCGCCGGCAGAATTTAGATCCGTCAAAGCCGATCATTCTCTATGCTCTCGGTTCACCGAATTTCCTGCAGGAACATCACGGAGCGATCGAATTTGCCAAAATGGTTTGGAAGGGAGAATTGGGAGATGTGCAGATGGTCGTCCGGCCGCATCCGATTCACGATAATGCCGAATTGGACGAGGTTTTTAACGAATTTGCTCCGACCGTCCGTTTGCAGAAAACACCGAATGTCGGCATTCCTCTGGTCGAACGCTCACAGGACAAAGACCAGATCACGGAATGGATAAACACCGTCCGACACGCGGATGTCGTCGTCAATCTGTCGTCAACGATAACGGTGGAAGCGACGATCTTTGATAAACCGGTCGTCAATCTCGATTTTGATCCCCAGCCGTCGAAGGAAGATCAGGAATTGATCAAGGACATCAATCATAAATGGAATCATTTTCAACCGATCGCCGAATCGGGCGGCGTATGGCTCGTCAATGATTACGACGAGATGAAGGAGGCCGTCCTGACATATCTGAAAAAACCGAGTCTGCATCGGAAACAGCGGAAATGGATCGCCGATTATGTCTGCGGTTTTTTGGACGGCAAATGCGGCGAACGGATGGCAACGGCGATCAAGGATTTTTCGGAACTCAGCCGCCAAGGCTCGGAAGGGGTTTTAACGAATACGGCGAATACAAATTCTCGGATCGCTTCGCAAGACCAATTGATATGACTGAAATGAACCAAAACTCATATTTTAAGATAGAAAGTGCCGATAAGGGTATCGGTTCGACATATAGATCGGAATCGAATACGCCGTCCATCGTCGCGTTGATCCCGCGTGGCGAAGTTATCCGCAATTTTATCCACAGCGGAGCATTTGATTATGTTGCAGAGCAGGCCAGTTTGTCGCTCATCACCGTGTCGCCCGGTTCTTCGATCAAGGAGATTTTCCGCAAAGATTACGGCGAAACTTTTCCGCTTGAGGAATACCGCGAGCGTTGGCTCGTAAGAATCCAGAGAGACCTTCTGGATATGGCCCACGGGCGTTGGCTCTGGTCACGAGCGGCACAGGAACGCTGGCGTTTACGCGATGCGGAGGCCGTCACGTTAAAGCAGAAGATCTTTCGCAATGTCAAAAAAGCCGCGACCCTTCCGTTTGCCAGCCGTGCCGGTTTGCGGGTGCTTTCAAAAATGGAGCGGACATCGAGCCGGCTTCTGAAAACGACGGATGAATACATTGATCTGATGAAAAAGCTGAAGCCGTCTCTGGTTTTTAACGGTTCGCATATCCACAGCCGGAATGCGATCCAGGCGGTGCAGGCGGCCCAGTGGCTGGGAATTCCGACGGCGACGTTTATTTTCAGTTGGGATAATCTGACTTCGCAAGGCCGCATCACCTTGCCTTACGATTTCTATCTCGTCTGGAATGAAGCCTTGAAAGAACAACTGCTCGAAATGTATGAATGGATTCGTCCCGAACAGGTCTTTGTGACCGGCACGCCGCAGTTCGATTTTCATTTCCGAACGGAATTCTACCGATCGCGGGAAGAATTTTGTGCCGAAATCGGTGCCGACCCGCAGCGGCCGATCATCCTTTACTCGACGGGAATGGCCAACCATATGCCGGGCGAACCCGAAATCGTCGAAGGAATCGCCGATATTCTGAATGAATATGACAAAGAAAAACGGCCGCAACTGCTCGTCAGAGTTTACCCGAAGGATCTGACCGGAAGATTCGAAGAATTAAAACAAAGACGAAAAGATATTTTGTTTCCGAAGATCGCCTGGGAAGAAGATTGGCTGACGCCGAAATATGAAGATTCTTACGCTCTCGTCAATACTCTCAGGCATTCGGCTTTGGGAATAAACGTCGCTTCGACTATTTCGCTCGAGCTCTGTATGTTCGATAAACCCGCCATCAATGTCGGGTATAATCCGCCGAGCGTGGATGAAGAAATTTTGGCATATGCCAATTATTACGAGTTTGATCACTATAAGCCGCTGGTCGAAAGCGGAGCGGTGGAAGTCGCTTGGAGTAGAGAGGAAATGTCCGATCTGATTCGGAAGGCTCTCGACGAGCCGGAACGAAGAAAGGTTGAGCGGCGGAATCTGATCGGGAAGATGTTCGGAAAAACGCTCGACGGGAAATCAGCCCGCCGCGTGGCCGATATTCTTTTAGAAAAAGCCGAAGAATTTGAATTCAAAAACTAGATCGTTATCGTTATGAAGAAAATTTTAGTTTTATCGCACGTTTTGCCTTATCCGGGTTTCAGCGGACAAGAGCAGCGTGTCAAAAACACTCTAAAATCGCTCAGAGATAAATTTCACGTCACCTTTGTAACTTTTGCAAGCGAAAATGAAGTTCCCGAAGTAGAAAACAAGCTGAGCCTTTATTGCGACAAGGTCATTTGCC
>JBGTRS010000061.1:9702-13786 GCA_041940665.1 Pyrinomonadaceae bacterium
ACCGCACCCTGGCTTCGGCAAATTCGTTTATGACCGGGCTTAAACCTTCAAATTACGTCATCGGCGAATTGGAGTTGACGGCCGAAACGCTTGCTCCGATTCTGGCGGAAAACGATTTTGACTGTGTTTTGTTCGAGTATTGGCACGCTTTCAAAACGGTTGAACTATTCAGAGAAAAGAAAATCCCGTGCATTTTGGATATGCACAATGTTTTGTGGCAATCTTATATCAAACAGCAGGGCAATAAATTCTATTTTTCGAAGAAATGGGCGAAAAATCAGTTGAAGAAATATACTCTGATCGAGGAGAATGCCTGGAATGAATTTGACGGCATCATCGCCATCAACAAAGAGGAATTCGAATACGTCAGAAAACGGACTAAAAATAATTGCAAGATCTTTTATACGCCGATGGGAATTGACGTAGATGATTGGCGATCTGATTGGAATCCGCCGGACGATCCGCCGAAAATCGCCTATTACGGCGGATTAAGCAGTCTGCAGAATCAGCAGAGTGCTTTATTTTGTCATCAAAATATTATGCCCGAGGTCTGGGAAAAATTTCCGCAGGCCGAACTTTGGATAATCGGCAGTAAACCGCCCGAACATATAAAGAAATTGGCGGAAGATGACCAAAGAGTTATCGTCACGGGTTTTGTCGAAGATGTAAAGCAGGTGCTCAAAAAAATGTCTCTGGTCGTCTGTCCCTGGAAGGGAAAATACGGGTTCAGAAGCCGTCTTGTCGAGGTGATGGCTCTCGGCGTTCCTTTAGTTACGACCATTGATGCGGTTGACGGGATGGAACTCGAGGATGGCAAAGGAATCTTGCTGGGCGAAGAGAACAGCGAGCTCGCGGAAAAAACGTTAAAGGTTCTGAAAGACAGAGAATTTGCCGTCCGACTCAGCGAGCAGGCCAGACTCGAGATCGAAAAATTATATTCGTTTGAAAATACTTACGATAAATTAACTTCTGAGCTGGCTGGCTGGCTGGATTCTTTCGGTTACAGCGATCTGAAGAACGAGCATTTTAATTTATCGGCAATTTCCGACTTAAAGGAAAAGACAACTTAGGTTTTATTTGAATATAGAAAAAAAGTTTATCGTTTAGAGTTGGTTTAAAGATCCGGCGATTTTTTTAAATAGGACTCAAGTTGTTTGAAGTGTGAGTTTTGAAGCGGACGGTTTTTTTCCGGCTCTAAGCGGTAAACTTTTTTATTTTTGGCAATAAAAATCAATATCTGAAATTTTCTATGAAACTGGCAGTCATATCTCATAAAACCTGTTGGCAGAAGGATTCGACGCCGGACGGATATGTCACCGACGGCGGTTTTCCGCTGCAGATGAGGGCAATCTCGGAACTCTTTGACGAAACAAGTTTGCTCGTGCCGTGCATTGAAAAATCGGAAAATAACGGCAATTCGCCGATCACCGGAAAAAACTTAAAAGTTGCTCCGCTCTCGGTTCCGAAGGGAAAAGGTTTGAAAAGAAAACTGGACATTCCGTTCTGGCTTTTGCGAAACGGAAAAATAATCTGGCGGGAGATACGAAACTCCGATGCCGTTCACGCACCGATTCCCGGCGATGTCGGCACGGTCGGGATGATCTTTGCGATGCTCCAAAGAAAACCTCTGTTTGTCAGGCATTGCGGAAACTGGCTGGTGCAGAGAACTTTGGCGGAACGTTTCTGGAAATGGTCTATGGAAACTTTCGCCGGCGGACGAAACGTGATGTTCGCCACGGGCGGAACGGATGAGGCACCTTCGTCCAAAAATGCGGATATAAAATGGATATTTTCCACCTCGCTCAAACAGGAAAACATAAACGACGCCGTTCCACGTACATATCCGGCGGACGGCAGCTTGAAATTGATCACCGCTTGCCGGCTCGAAGACAGAAAGGGCGTTGATGTCGCCATCGAAGGTTTATCGCTGATCTTACAAGATTATCCGCACGCCTTTTTGGACATCGTCGGCGGAGGTTCATTGGAAAAGTCGTTGAAAGAAAAGGTAAATAAATTGGGATTAAGCGAAAACGTCAGATTTCACGGCAAGGTCGAGCAGGCGAAAGTGATCGAGTTGATGAAGCAAGCCCATATTTTTTGTTTCCCGACGTCGGCTTCGGAAGGATTTCCGAAAGTGGTCATCGAGGCTCTCGCTTGCGGTTTGCCGGTCGTGACGACAAAAGTTTCCGTGCTTCCGAAACTTATCGGAAATTCCGCGAGCGGTGTTCTGCTCGATAAGCCGACGGGAAAAAATGTAGCGGTAGCAATCAAAAAGATTATTTCAAAGGAAGACGGATACAATGAGTTTTCAAAAAACGCGATCAATACTGCTAAAAAGTATTCCTTGGAATCCTGGCGGGATTTTATCGGCGAGAATCTCAGGAAATCCTGGAATGTAGCGGAGCTTTCTTCCGGGTAAAAAAAATATGAAGATTTGTTTTATAGTCGGCACACTCGGACGCGGCGGGGCGGAAAGGCAGTTGCTCTATATGCTCGAAGCCTTGAAAAACTGCGGAATCGCCGCGAGGGTTCTGTGTCTGACAAAAGATGAATCCTATGAAGCGGAGATCAGATCGAGCGGTATCGAGATCGAATGGATCGGCAAACACGAAAATCGTTTCCTGCGGCTTTTTTCGATAATTGAAAACCTGAGAAAAAATCCTGCGGATATTCTGCAGAGTTCGCACTTTTATACAAATATATATGCCGGATTGGCCGGTAAGTTTTTGAATCGGCCGAGCATCGGAGCGGTGCGGAGCGATCTTCACAGTGAAATCGAATTGCACGGATTTTTAGGCAAATGGCAGGTTTCGCTTCCGTATTTTCTGATCGTTAATTCTCAACTGGCTTACGAACGGGCGATCCAACGCGGGATTTCGCCGAAAAAAGTCGGTTTTGTCCGTAATGTGGTCAAAGCCGATAAGGAGAATGCACTGAAGTCGAAAAAACCGGATGCGAAAGTAAAACTGCTTTTTGTCGGGCGGCTTGATAATGATAAACGACCTGAAACTTTTGTGAAGTTGGCGGCGAAACTCAATAAGCAAATTGCCGCTGTTCCGATGGAGTTTCAGATCGCCGGCGCCGGCGAACTCAAGACGAAGCTTGAAAATTTGGCACAGGAATTTGAATTAACGCCCGATAAACTGAAATTTTTAGGTCTCTGTGCGGATATGAAAAGTGTCTATCAGGGGGCGGATATTCTGGTTTCGACCTCCGTCCGGGAAGGAACGTCGAACGTCATTTTGGAAGCGATGGCTCACGGGCTTCCCGTGATTGCGACAAATACGGGCGGAACGCCGGATATTTTGACGGATCGAACGGGAATTTTGGTCGAAGCCGATAATGAAGATGAATTGAACGCCGCCGCCGCTAAATTGATTTTGAATAAAAAATTAAGAACCGAACTTGGTTCAAACGGCCTTGAATATGTGAGAAAAAATCACTCGCTTGAAAATTTACAAACCCAGCTTTCGGAGATTTACAAAAGATTGGTCTGAATATCAGAAATTTTTAGATGAATAAGACAAACAAACGAAAAATTCCGCTGAGAAAGTCCGCCCGAATGAGAAAGGTTTTGGCGAACAAAAAGTTACGGGAATACAGCCTGCCGCTCTGGCTGATCGGTCTTCATATTCCGCTCGGAATATTGCTTTATCAATCGAGTGCGTTGGCTCTGGTCTATCCGCTGTTTGTTTTCTTTCTCGGTCTTTACTGGGCGACTCAGAAAAAGGAAAAGCTGGAAAATATCGCTTATATCGCCGCCTATCTGGTCGGTTCGGAAGTTCTCTGGCGGATGAGCCAATCTTCCATTTTCTGGGAATTCGGTAAATACAGCGTCTCGCTCATAATGATCATAGCCCTCTTGCAAAGAGGACATAAACAGATACCGAAACTGCCGTTTTTATATTTTTTACTGCTTTTACCGTCAAGTCTTCTGACCGTAATGAACAACAGTTTCAGCGAGGCAAGAGGAAAACTCAGCTTCAATTTGTCGGGGCCTTTGGCACTTTTTGTCTGTTGCTGGTTTTTCTCGCATCTGAAGGTAGATCTGGATCAGCTCAAGAAAATTCTGTTATCTCTAACC
>JBGTRS010000062.1:0-13696 GCA_041940665.1 Pyrinomonadaceae bacterium
TTGGAATTCGGCGATCGGCTTCATTCCCATCAGAGCCGCCCCGCACGCCGCCCCGACGATTGCCGCTTCCGAGATTGGCGTATCAATGACTCTTTCCGAGCCGAATTTATCGAGCAAGCCTTCCGTCACTTTAAAAGCCCCGCCGTAGCGTCCGACGTCTTCGCCGATGACGAAAACCGACTCGTCAGCCGTCATCGCCTCAAAAATCCCTTCCCGAATCGCTTCGAGCATATTCGAGCCTTTTTCCTGTTGTTTTGGTGTCATTAATTTTTAAAAATTCGTATGATAAAAGTCGCCAAAGGCGACAAACATTATAGCCTAGCGAGAATCGCTAGGTCTTTATCAAAAAATAGGACGCTCGCTGAAAGCGAGCAACAACTCAATCCCAAACATATCTTTCATCGTATCCGATTTGATACTTTCTCAAAAATCCCCTGTATTCCGTCTTAAAATCTTTTTTCCGATGATGCTCTTTTTGTTTGGCAATATAGTTTTTTACGACATCTATTTCCGTCTGTCCAACCGAAAATGCTCCGTAACCTCTCTGCCGGTAAAAATTCTTAAAATTTGTATCTTGTTTTTTTACCCAAACGGAACTGTCGCGTTTGATGTCACCGACAAGTTCGGGAATATCAATTTTCTTCGGCAATGAGATCAATAAATGAATATGATCGGTTGTGCCGTTGGCAATAATCAATTTTGCACTGTTATTTTCAACGATTCCGTGAATATAACCGAACAAACCGTTTTCTATTTCGGGATGAATCAAATCAACCCGATTTTTTGTAGAGAAAACAATGTGGGTTAAAAGTTTAATGATTGATTGAGGCATAAGATTTTGTTCGTCGCCTTCAGCGACGGCATTTTGTTGTGATTCAATTCCCAGCGATTCTCGCTGGGCTATAATATCGGTCGCCTTTGGCGACGTTTGAATTCAACCTTTAAGACACAGATTTTAATTTTTCATACATTTCATCGAAAATATCTAAGGATTTTTCAAATGAGCAAAGTACGGTTTCTGTTTTCTTTCTAAAAATCTCAGTTTCATTAAACCTTTCAATTAGCTGAAATTCGTATCTGTATTCGTCTTCGTTTGTTGTATTATCAGTATTTAGTCTTATTTTTATTACAGCATTTTTGCCTCGACAATCTTTTAAGGATTTCCCAATCTTTAATAAAAAATTAAAATGAGAAGTAATCGGATAAAGTTCAGACAAATCACGATTTGATAATAGGTGTTTGATTAATTTTTCCATCCATATCAACTCCTTTGCCCAGGGTGATTTTTCGGAATCATATTCTCTTTTATAAGTATTTAATATGTCTTCCCAATTTCCATCAGCCATTTATTTCAACTTATTCGTTTCTTTTGATTTTTTATCTTCCAGTTTTTCGGTGTCGAATAGTTCATTGACGGAAGTCGCCCGGGGCGGAAGTTGTTCCCGTTCGGCGGCGTTTGTTTCGAGAGCATTCGGGTCAACCGTGCCGCTCAGATATTGCTCGATCTCTTCGAAGGCTTTTTCGGCGAGTTCGAAATCCTGGCGTTTGATGTTTAGCTTGATTTTGCCGCTTTCGTTGGGAAGTTCGCTGAGTTTGGCGAAATTTTTCAGACGCAGTTGGATTTGGGCGAAGAATCTATATATTCCGCGACGGAATCTGATGTCGAGAATTTCATCCAGAGCGACGCGGACTTCTTTGACTTCACTGCCGATCATGCCGAAAAGTTTTGATTCGAATTCAAAGACGATCCCGGCAGACGAAAATTTGGCGATCCCGTTTATTTCCGAAATCCCTTTCTCCGCTTTGAACGGAACACTGATAAAATTCGGTTTCATTGTTTTCGCAGATCGTAATACGTAATTCGTAATTCGCTGTTTTGAAAATTCTAATACTTAAATTTCTAAAATATCATAAAATACGTATTACGAATTACGTATCACGTTTAGTTGATAAAATCCTCTTTCGGACTCATCAAATCGAGTTTTTGCTGACAGCGATCGATCGCATCGCGGTATTTCTCGAGTTTGGCCGTGTCGAGCGTAATCATCGCCGCGTGTTTGTAATGCTCGATGGCTTTCTGGGCATTGCCCTGCATTTCATACATAATCGCATATTCATTGGCGATCGTGTCCTTGGCAATTCCCTGGATGTCGGAAATTCGGTCGAGATGTGCTTTCAGTTCATCAAAGCGTTGCTGATTCGAAAGCAGATAGCTGTAATTCAAATAAGAAGCGTTGTAATGCGGGGCATACTGCATCGCGGCCTTGTAGTATTCCTCCGCTTTTTCCGCATTTTTGTATTTTGTTTCATAAACCCAGCCGAGATGATTGTAGGCTTTGCCGAACCGCGGATTCCGCTTGATGATCTGCGTTAAAAGTTCAACCGCCTCTTTCAGAACGCCTTCGTTCAGAAGCCGGTCGGCATTGGCAAACATTTCTTCGGCTTCGATCTCCGAAGCATCCGGGATCAAAAAATTTGATTCGCTGTATTCATCATTAAAATTCATTGTTTTTATTCATCCTCTTCGTAAGTTAAAGAATCCAAATTCTCTTCATTTTCGATAATTCTACTAAGCATAAACAGCCAGATAAAGCCGACGACTCCGGCGATCAGCGAAGTCAGCAAGATCGCCATCTTCGAACTGTTGATAAGTTCGGGACTTGTCTTGAACGCCAGATTCGTAATAAAAATCGACATCGTAAATCCGATTCCCGCCAGAAATCCCGCCCCGATGATATGCGACCAGCGAAGACTCACCGGCAAGCGTCCGATCTTTAATTTAACGGCGATAAAACTCGCCAGCGATACGCCGATGACCTTGCCGACGAACAAGCCTAAAATAATTCCGAGACTGTTCGTGGTCATCAGGTCGGAAGCCCAGCTACTGCCGATTATTATACCCGTATTGGCAAGGGCGAAAACAGGCAGAATGAAAAAGGCGACGGGTTTATGCAGATTATGTTCGAGAATATTTAACGGATCGGGATCGTCCGTTTCGGGCGTGTAGGGAATCGTAAAGGCCAGCAGAACTCCGGCGATCGTCGCGTGCACGCCGGATTTGAGCATAAAATACCACATCACCGCACCGCCCAAAAGATAAAAGACGAGACTGTTGACCTTGAACCGGTTGAGGATCATCAAAAGAGCGAATACACCGAGCGAAAGTCCCAAATAAAGTGCGGAAAATTTCGACGTATAAAAAACGGCGATGACGATGATCGCGATCAGATCGTCAATAACGGCCAGGGCGGTCAGGAAAATCTTTAATGACGCCCGGACGCGGTTGCCGAGCAGAGCTAAAATTCCCAGAGCAAAAGCGATGTCGGTGGCCATCGGGATGCCGATCCCGGCCTGCGTGTCCGTTCCCGCATTGAGACTCAAGTGAATTGAGGCCGGCACGACGACCCCGCCGACCGCCGCGATGATCGGCAGAAGAGCGTTACGGAAATTCGACAGTTCGCCCTCATACAGTTCGCGTTTGAGTTCGCACCCGATGAGCAGAAAAAACACCGCCATCAAAAGATCGTTGACCCAATCAACCACCGACAGTTCCTTGATCCAGCTAAACGGCGGAAAATCGAGATTCATACTCCAAAAGCCGAGATAACTTTCCTGCCAGGCCGAATTGGCTAAAACAAGCGAAAAGACCGTACAGATAATCAAAGCGATGCCGGCAAACTTTTCGCCGTCGAAGAATTCCTTAAAGGATTCCGAAAGGTTTATCTTCGTGATTTTCTTTATCGAGTCCGAATTTTTTAGTTTTCTGATGACCATTTTTTTGTTTAATAATTTTACGGAATAAGTGTATAGATATAAACGATATAAACAAGCAATAAAATAGCACCTTCGAGGCGGTCAAGTAAAAAACGAACGCCAAGAAGAATCCAAAGCAAAACGGCCACACCGAGCATTACGCCCATATCTATCGTTCTGATCTCGGCCGCCGAGATCGGACTGACGATCGCCGTCGCTCCGAGAACGCACAGGATATTTATGATATTCGAACCGATGGCGTTTCCTAAAGCGAGGTCGGATTCTTTCTTGAAAGAAGCAACGACCGAAGTCGCCATTTCCGGCAAACTCGTGCCGATGGCGATGATCGTCAAACCGATAACGACCTCGCTGATCTCCAGGAATTTGGCGATCGTCACCGCTCCGGAAACCAGCAGATTCGCTCCCAAAATGAGCAAACTCAAGCCGCCGAGAAGTATTAGAATATCCAGCCATTTTGAAGAAGTCGGTTTATCGACCGCTTCGGTAAATTCTTCGTGGATGTCTTTGGATTTACTCCGGCGGGCGAGAAAATAAACCAAAAATGTATAAACCAAACTGCCGGCGAATAAAATTATCCCGTCAAATCTGCCGAGTTCGCCGTCAAAGAGCAGAAGCCATAAAAGTCCCGTGACGACGATCATCAGAGGCACTTCGCGTCTGACGACCTGCGTGCGTGCCTTGATCGGATAAACCAGAGCCGCCGCTCCGAGGATCAAAGCCGTATTGCTGATATTCGAACCGATCACACTGCCAAGGGCGATCGCACTGTTGCCGTAATATGCCGATTGCACGGCGACGACCAATTCGGGACTGCCCGTGCCGAACGCGACGATCGTCAACCCGACGACCAAGGGCGTAACGCCCAAACGCAAAGCCAGAGATGAACCCGACCGCACAAGGAATTCCGCTCCGAGCGTCAACAAGATCAAGCCGATAATGACGAGTAAAGCCGAATAGATCATCTACACCTGTTTCTGCCTAAATTTGCTTTTTTTCAGTTTCGGAGAAAAATAAAAGCGGGCAATCAAAGAAAAAACCCACTTTTATTTGTAAAAACTCGATTTTGCCGGATATTACTCGGGCGGTCCCGAACAGCTTTCTTTATAAAGGGCGGGCTGTTTGGTGCTGATGATCGGAAATTCTTCCGCTTTGGCGTTCTCCGCGATCCAGTTCTCATATTCGGGCGGATAGGACATATCCGAATAGATCGCTTCAACCGGACATTCCGGTAAGCAGGCATCGCAATCAATGCAGACATCGGGGTTGATCAGCAATCGGTCGGGTGTTTCGTGGAAAGCCTCGACGGGACAAACCGCCGCACAATCGGTATATTTGCAATCAATACAAGGCTCCGTAACGATATAAGTCATTTAATAAAATTCTCCTCAAATTATCGAAAAAATCAAAATAATAACGTAATATGCAAAGCATAACTTGTCAAAGCGGGTTAGACAAGTGTTAGAATGCCTCAATAATCAAAATAAAAAATGGTGTAAAAGTTTAAGAGTGGGAAGGATTAAAAGTTTTGTCCGGTTGAAAAATTCGAGTTCAAAATTGACTTTAATTTTTTGTTTCCGCCAAGATAATTAATGATTAAAAATTTGTAATTGATAATTATCCGGGAATAAATTTTTTTTATAAAATAATAGAAACTATCGAACATACGGCAATTCAAACTTTTTCACGTTTTTACTTTTTTACATTTTCACTTAAAATCATTTGACGCATTATTTAAAAACAATCTTTTAAAATATTCAGGGACAATTTATGAAAAATTTAATGAAATCGGATGAAATCGCTTTGGATTTTTTGCGGGTCGTTGAAGCCGCGGCGATCGAATCGGCACGCACGATGGGACAGGGCGACAGAAAACATTCAGACCATGTTGCCGTTGAAGCGATGCGGGAAGTTATGGACACCGTGCCGATGCGCGGCCGGATCGTCATCGGCGAAGGCGAACGCGATGAAGCCCCGATGCTCTACATCGGCGAAGAGGTCGGCGGCGGCGATTACTCGGACGAAGTGCGGGAATCATTTCCCGAAATCGACATCGCCGTTGATCCTTTGGAAGGTACGAACCTGTGTGCCTTGGGAGCGAACAACGCCATCGCCGTTTTAGCGGCGGCCGAACGCGGCGGTCTCCTTAACGCCCCCGATATCTATATGGACAAGATCGTCGTCGGCCCTTCGTGCCGCGGGGCGATCGATATTGAAGCTCCCGTTAAATTCAACCTCAAAGCGATCGCTCACTCGCTTTCGCGTGATATAGAAGATTTGACCGTCATCGTGCTCGACCGTCCGCGGCATAAAAAATTAGTCGAGGAAATCCGCGGGGCGGGGGCGAGAATCCGTCTCATCTCGGACGGCGATCTTTCGGCCGGGATTTCGGCGGCCGTGGCCGGCACGAATATCCACGCTCTGATGGGCATCGGCGGAGCTCCCGAAGGCGTCTTGACGGCCGCCGCGATGAAATGCTTGAACGGCGAGATTCAGGCCAAACTCGTTTTCGACCCCGAACGACTCGGCGTCGATAAAGATAAAGTTCCGCCCGCTCACGAAGTTATGGAACGCCTTGAATCAATGGGAATAGACGATCCGAATAAACTATATAATACAGATGACCTGGCACCGGGCGAAAGAATCATCTTTGCCGCGACCGGCGTCACCGACGGAGCTCTGCTTCGCGGAGTCCGTTTCTTCGGTGCCGGAAAACGAACGCATTCGGTTGTTATGACGACCGACACGAAAAATATACGTTTTGTTGATACCGTTCACGTTGAAGGCGGTCCCGATGCGGTGATCCGTTTCTAAAAGAAACGAAAATCAGCGTTCAAAACGTATTAATAATGTGAATCAAGAGTAGAAGAAATAAAGTTGAAAACTTTGAAATATCAGCAAATATCCATTATCAACTATCAATTATCAATTATTTCATTCGCGGATTTTATCCAGTAACCCGCGAGATATTTGATAATTGTTAAATAATAATTGATAATTTAGAAACTTCATTTTTTATCTTGGTTTACATTTACAACAAAAATTTACAACTTGTTTGAACTGATTGACACTCATTTCAGACGCTTTTGGAGGTTTCTTTTATGAGCGACGCAAACACGAATGGCAATCAATCAGTAGCTAAACAGAAAGTTTCAGCCGCCCCGAAAGACGGCGGCAAGCTAATTGTTTTGACTGCCCCTTTAACCGAAGCAATTGACCACGCCGGATATTTTATCCAGATGGCGATGGCTTCCCTTCCGATCTGGCTGGAGAGCATCTTAAACCGCAAATATCCCGACTGGCGAAAGGTCGAAAGATATGAAGACGGCTCGGCAAAATATATGCCCGCCGGTGTTCGTCTGGTCGAAAAATCCCTTGAACGGAAATTCGACAAGGACGACATCGTCGCGTGTTTTCCGGAAGACCTGGAAAAATTTGTCGGACCGAACACGCGGGTCATCGCCGTTTCCACCCACAATCCTTTGGGCGTAACTTTTGCGGCGGGAGTATATACTTCAATTTTCGGTTCGTCAAAAATGCCGATCAACTCGCACTATTCACGCGAACTTTTTGCCCAAATAAAAAACAATCCGTACCGGGATAATTTCAAGGTCATCGTCGGCGGCTCCGGCGGCTGGCAGATCATCCAGACGGATATGTATGAAGAGCTTTCGATTGATTGCGTCGTCGAAGGCAGAAGCGAGTCGGACGATACGCTCGACCTTTTTGAAAAAGCGATCGCCGGCGAAGACTTGCCGAAAGAGATCGAGGTCAAACATCCGACCGACCGCGATTCGATCATGTTTCCCGACACACGGACGACCTTCGGCGTGGTCGAAATGACGACGGGTTGCGGACGGCGTTGTAAATTCTGCGTTCCCGATCTCAATCCGCAGATCGATCTGCCGAAAGATAAAATTATGGATGCCGTCAGGGCCAATGTCCGCGAAGGCAACAAACAGATTTCACTCGCGACCGAAGATATGTTCATCTGGGGACAGGTGCATACCGATACGCCTTTTTATTTTCCGAATCGCGAGGCTCTGGTTGATTTATATAAAGAAGTAGTTGAAACGCCCGGCGTCGAACAGCACGTTTTAAGCCATTCGACGATCGCTCCGGCGGTGGTTGACCCCGTTATGATCAAACAGCTTTCGGAAATCTTGCTGCCGAAAAGTCCGATCCATTTTCCGTATTTAAGCAGTCATCCCGAAAAGAAAGCACTGGCTCCCTTGATCGGTCTGGAAACGGGTTCGGTTTCGATGGGCAGAAAAATTATGCCGACCAAAGGGATTCCGTTCAAGATCGATTACTGGCAGAGCGTCGTTCTGGAAGGATTGAAAGTTTTGAACGAAAACAACTGGTTTCCGGCCATGACCTTGATCGTCGGAAATCCGGATGAAACGGATGAGGACGTGATGGCGACGATTGATCTCATTTATGAAATGGAACGCCGCGGACTTTTCGCCTTTTTGATCCCTTCGATCTTTACGCCTTTGCACGATACGCGAATGGAAATGGAAAAAGGCGTGACGAAGACGCGGGAATTGACGCCTTTGCAATGGCAGTTGATGATGAAATGCTGGAAGATGAATCTGCGTCCCGGACAATACAGCTGGTGGGGGCCGACGGCCTGGCGGGTCGGCTCGATCGGAATGTGGCTTTATAAACTCCGCAAACTGAACGGTCCGAATTTTACCTATCCGCTGTTGATGTTTTCGGGGGCTTTGTCGGAAAAACGTCTGGCCAAAATGGGCAAGATCTATCCCGGCAAACCGATCGAAACCCTAAACCGCAAGGAACTTCTGGCGACACTGAAACCGAAACAGTTGCAATATATCCGCGAAGATACGGGCGATCTGCCCGAAAGCTATTTCGAAGTCAAAAAAGCCGAGGAGGTCGTCACGGTATAAAAGGCCGGACAGGTTTTAATAAAAATGTTCAGAAGCTTGAAGCTACTGAACATTTTTTTTAACTATTAACGTACCGGAATGTTTTTACTTAGTAGTCGAAAGCCCCTTGTGCTTCCAGATCCCGCCAGTTTTTCCGCATATTCGGGACTAAGCCGTGAAGCATATTGTAGAAGAAATCTCCGCACCCAAGCAGAATAGCCGAATATTCATTGGCCGGCGGCGGAAGATGTTTGGCCAGAGTTCCGAATCCGACAAATAGCTGTCCGAATGCCTTAGCCGCTTTTTCAGGGTCGTTATAGATAACCTTGTCATCATTCAAAACCTTCATAGCGTCATAGATTTTTGCAACGGCCTTTATATCTTTATGAATTGTTTCAACCTTATCGAGTCCTTTCTTAACCTTTCCCAAACCCTCGCTGGCCTTTACTAAAGAATCATTTGCCCGACCGAATTTATCCAAAAACGCACTGGACATCTTAGCCGCATCAACCAATTGCTGACCTCTCTCGGCCGCCTTTTTTAAATCCTCAAGGGACATATTTGCCGAACCGGCTCCAACCATTTTCTTTAACCATTCAAGTAAATCCATTTATCTTCTCCTTTTTTGAATTTGTGTAGAATCGCTTCTCACTTATAACTGGAGAAAAACGCAAAAATGTATCGCAATTTTTTTCTAAACTCATTTTTTAGAGAAAATGCTTGAAAATCAAAAAGCGTTGTTTTTGTCAAAATAATCTGCCCGAACTCAATTTGGCTTCTTATTCCTTTTAGTTTTTTTGTAGTATCATTTAATCTCGATACAAATTATATTCAAAAAAACTATGCCGGAACCGATCGAAAATTATAAATCTCAAAAAGTCGTCGAAGGTTTAAAAAAACAAGCCTTTATGATTTGGGGCGTTATCTCGGCATTGGTTGCCGCCTGGGTTTTCGTCATCATCCTGACACCGCTTGCGGCCGCCTCCGGTCTGCATTCATTTGCGGATTCGGTTTATAATTTTTACGGCTATATCTGTCATCAGATGCCTTCGCGTTCTTTTCACCTCGTCGCACATAAGTTTGCGGTCTGCTCACGCTGTTCGGGCGTTTATTTCGGTCTTCTGCTCGGTTTACTTACCTATCCGCTGTTCCGCTCGATGGACGAAACCGAACCGTTTCCGAGATTCTGGCTTTTTCTGGCGATGATCCCGATGGGACTCGATTGGGCACTCGATCTTTTCGGCATTTTGGAAAACACCCATGTTACGCGATTTATATCAGGTTTGATCTTAGGCTTTGCCTGTGCCGTCTTTATCGTGCCGGCATTGGTCGAACTTTCGGAGATGATTTTGATAAAACGTCTGAAACGGCAGGAAAAAAGGCTGTCCTGATGCGGACAGCCTTTTTTATTTTTATAGGATTTTTGATACTAATCTCTGAAAATAATGTTGGCGGCGTATCGAGACCGCTCGAAACGCCCTCTGATAGTAATCTTTATTATATTACATAAATACTAAATTTCAAGTTTTTTCCAAAAACGCTAAGAATCCGTTTCCTTGATGCCAGGCGTGTGACCTTATGTTCCAAACATTAAAGCTTCCCGAAAACCTGACACTTTTAATCGGCCGAATCCGCGTATAGAGATGAATGCTGTTTCAGCAAATATATTATACAGAAGGAAGCAATTATATGGATTTTAAGGTTAAGTCGCCGCAACAGGTCAAAAGATTCCTAAACGAACAAGCATCAAAAAAACTCGTGTTCGATGTCAGATGGGAAATAAATTCAGCCCCGCCGAACAGTTATGTCGGGATCAAAGCCGTCAGCCGCGTGCCGATTGAAAATACAAATACAGCCGAAGTCAAAATTTACCAATTACTTAACAATCGCGAAACCACCGTGGAGATAAAAAACGTGCCGTTTCAAAACGGCAAAATCGAAACCGAATGGCGGACGAAACCCGTTAAAGCGGGAAACTTTGAAGAAGGAATTTATCATATCAAAATTTCCGCCGCCGGCTACACGGGCGAAACGGTGACGGGTTTGAAATTAACCGATTCCGCGGCAAGAAGAAATCAGGACAATTTCGATTTCAGTCTGCCCTATAAACCGAAGGTTGTTTTTTAGGTCGGAAGTTTCATTTTTTTGACCTTTGCGTTAAATAATGTATGGGCAATGACGGCGATGATGATAATGATCCCGCCGAGCATTGCCCATTTTGACGGCACCTCTTTGATAAAGATATAAACCCAGACGGGATTGAGCAGCGGTTCGACAAAACCGATGATGCTCGCATCCAGCGACCGCACGCCTTTGGCCACGCCGTATGTAAAGAGAATGTAGGCGATGCCGATCTGAAAAACTCCCAGAAAAGAGACTGCTAAAATGTCATTTGCCGTCGGCGTTTGCGGATCGCTCAGGATCAACGGAAGCATAAACACAACGATGAGTATATTGCCGTAAAAGACCGAAAGGGCCGGGTTGAACTTCAACGAACGCGGATGCCTGAGGAATATAAAATAAAGCCCCAAACACACCCCCGAAACCAAACCGGCGATATTTCCCGCAAAGATATTCGTCGCCAATCTGTTCTGGGCATTCGGTGCTTCGAGAAAAAACAGACTCATTCCGAACAGACACACGACGACCGTGACGAGATCGGTAAAGCGGAATTTTTCCTTTAAGATAAAAGGAGCGAAAACAAGAATATAGACGGGTGCCGTATATTGAAGAAAGATGGCGTTGGCGGCGGTCGTATTTTTATTGGCGTAAACAAAGGCCGTCAGAGTTCCGGCGTAAAAAACGGATGTAAATAAAATAAACCAGTCGAATTTTATCTGTTTGCGAAACGCGATAAAAATCCCGACCGTCACCGCCGCCATCAGAGCCCTGCCGAAATTGACATAAAAGGCATTGAGCGTGGTCAATTTTATAAAAAGTCCGCCCGTTGACCAAAGCAGAACCGCCACCAAAACATAAAAAACTGGCGAGATATTTGAACCGTTGTGACCGCTATTCATTAACGGAAAATCTTAAACCAAATAGCTGAAATTAAGAAATTCGGAAGACCGATAAATGTTTTTTTGCAAATACGGAAAAAAGTTTGCAACCTGCCAAATCTTTTTTTACACTAAGAAAGCATAGTAAAAACATTTACTTGGTTGAAACCCCTTCAAAAGATAATCCATATAACCTGATCTAAATCGGACTCTTAAGCCGCAGTCTGTTTAGCTCTGCAGAATAAAAAATATATAAAATTATGATGAAAAATTTACTATTAGGATATGTCGCTTCTTTTGTTTTGGTTTTAGGCTTCTCAGCGATCGGATGTGCCCAATCATCACCCGACACTGATTTTCCGAATGTTGATATTAAAAATTTCGGTCAGATGGATGAACGCTTCTACCGCGGAGCTCAGCCCGAACCGGATGATTATCAAGCTTTGAAAGATCTGGGAATTCAAACCGTTATTGATCTCCGAAACGACCCGGAGGATTATTCCAAAAACGCTGTTGAGTCCCTCGGAATGAAATATGTAAACATACCGATGAGCGGTTGGAAATATCCTAAAGATAGACACATTGATGAATTTAAACGCTTGATGAACGATCCGGAAACAGGTGTTATGTATGTTCACTGCAAAGCCGGGAAACATCGCACAGGCGTTGCCGGAGCGGTTTATCGGTTTGAAAACTACGGTTGGGATTATGACCGTACGTACAGAGAAATGAAAAATTATAATTTTTCATGGTGGCTGGTTCACGGCAGACTTAAAACATTTGTCATAGATTACGCTAAGCAAATGGAAGGTCGAACAAAAGTAAACGAAGATTTGGCGACATCTAAAAAGGTAACGGAACAAACCGCCAACTGATTTTTTTTCTTATCGTTTTTAAGCAATAATTTCCGAGTTGTTCTTGGAATACGGCGGAATGGCTGAGCTGTTCCATCTAAAAAAACATAAAAAAGCGGGATATGAAAGGTCTGTTCCTTTCATATCCCGCTTTTTTATAATTCCGATCTTAAACGAACATTTCGTGAGAATCTCTCTGCAAAGGCTCAAACGGATGATTTGCCAGCACGACACGGTTATTGACCTGTCCGAGAAGCGTTTCGAGATAGGCTCCGAAACGATGAAGGAGCGGAACTAAATCTTTCTTATCGGTTATCAGAATTTCTTCGATAAAACGGTCAACAGTTTCCAAATCCTTATAGAAAAGAAATCGTATGTTTTCGTTGCGAAACTTGTCCATTTGCTCAAAAAGCAGATCCATCGGGTATTTATCCGCTTCTTTTTCGGCAGTTTTGATGTTTTGCAGAAGTTCCCACATATTCTCGCGGAGTTGTAAAGATTGCTGTTCTTTGGTCAAAAAATTCGGGAACAGATCCGTCGGTTTAACGCTTGTGTCAACAAGTTGAGCGAAATTCACCAGGGTTAATTGAAGAGAATCATTAAGCAAGGCGAAAGCCGTTTCGATCTTGGCATAAATGAGCGGCGTTGGACGTATTTCCGCCAAACCTTTCAATTCCTGATTGTAAACCTTGCGGAGTTCTATCGAAGCCGTGTAAGCCGCCGCATCCAGAGATCCGAAAAGGATGTCTTTTTCATCCGAAAAACGCAGTAAGCGATTGTTTAAGAAACTCATCATTTCCTGCATCTGTTCGTTGATGCGGGCAAAAAGCACGAGTGTCGTTTTAAGCGGCTCGTCATTTTTGAGCATTTTGCCGACCACGCTCAGCCATTTCAAAACTTTGGCAAACCGCGGCAAAACCAGACGCAAATCTGCTTCCCACGCCGACGGAATTTTTTTGTTGTTCAGCAACTCGATAAATTTTGCGGGTAAAAATCTTTCGCCTTCAATCTCGGCATTTTTGATGAGTTTCTGAACGACCGCGACATTTTTCAGACGGTCCGCCAATGAATTACTCCAGGCGATCCATTCGCTGAACTTCAGAGGCGCCGCCCGCAATAAACTTTCGCTCAATAAAACCGATTCTTTTAAGGCAAAAGACAGCTCGAAAATTTCTTCCGA
>JBGTRS010000063.1:0-318 GCA_041940665.1 Pyrinomonadaceae bacterium
CCTGTGCTTACGGCTTCAGCCCGTCGCGTCCGTCCACCGGCAATCTTGAAACGGATGCCAAAGCGGCTCTGTTAGAACCGCATCCCGGCTGGCAACTCAAAGATGATGTTTACAGCAGAAGGCGTGGAACGGCACCCGACGGATGGAAGTATTTTGCGGTCGGCAACTATCTTCAAAAATTTGTCGGGGGAAGTTATCAAAATGTTTACGCACTGGCGATGGCTTTTCCGGCCGGCCACGGACGGGTAAATATTCTCTGGGGAGTCGGCAATTCGTCAAATTGTCTGTTAAACGACACGGCTTTTACCCGACTTTTTC
>JBGTRS010000063.1:328-13689 GCA_041940665.1 Pyrinomonadaceae bacterium
AAATAAAACAAAAGTTTACAAATATTAGATTTGAACAATCATCAGTACTGATGTGATTTTCCCGTCAAAATATTTTGTCCCAATACAAGTTTACGGAGAACGGACGGTATGAATACGGAAGAGGCTATACCACGGTCGCGGGTGTTTGGGAGAAAACAACCTCGAGTGTTTCGGACGGAAACTACAGATTGAACGGTGCGGAACTTACTCTGACGTCCGATACCCGCAATGTCAGCAAATATTACGTCCGCCTCTATGAAACATATATCGCCGGAACATGGTGGCGGCAAATGTCTCTGCTGAGTGACGATATGCAGACGGAAGTCGAGTTTGAGCGGATAGTCAACTGACGAAAAATTTACAGCAGAATGGAAAAAATCTTCTATCTAGAAGCTATCTCAAAAATAAATTTTAAGCCGCGTCAGCGGCAATTTGAGTTTAGCCGTGCAATAAATTGCACGGCTAAACTCATTACATCGCTACGCGATAAAAAACACTTTACTCTTTTTGAGATAGCTTCTAAAAACAAAAGCGGAAAATCCACAAGATGTTTTGTGATCTTCCGCCGCAGAAAATATTATTTTGTCCGATTTCTTACCGTATATTTAATATCTTGGCTTTTAATTTCCCCGAACCATTACTCGAGAATTTTATTCTTTTCCTGATCAACATTCCGGATATGCAAATCTCTCTGCGGGAACGGGATTTCGATTCCGGCTTTTGTCAGCACATCGTGAACGGCGAGCGTCAGATCGCTCTTGATGCCGACCCAGCCTTCGCTGTCGGTCCAGGCACGCAGTTGAAAATCCAGAGAGCTTTCGCCGAATCCGATAAAAATCGTCCGCGGCGGCGGTTCATCGAGAATCTCTTCGTTTTCCAGAGCGACATTGGTGAGCATCTCCATAATCTGCCGCGGATCGCTTCCGTAAGCGACGCCGACGTTGACTTCAAGCCGTCTCTGCTGATCGGAAAAAGTCCAGTTCGTCACCTCTTCGGAAATAAGTTGCCCATTCGGGACGATGACTTCCGAGCCGTCGAGCGTCCGCAGAACGCTTGCCCGCAGACCGATTCTGGTCAAATCGCCCTGATGCGTGCCGATCTGGACGACATCGTTGACCTTGACGGGACGCTCGAACAAAAGGATCAAACCCGACACGAAATTGTTGACGATATTTTGCAGACCGAAACCGATACCGACGCCCAAAGCCCCGATGAGTATCGTAAATTTCGTGAGATCAACTCCTAACGCCGCGATCGCCAGCACAAATCCGCCGACGAGCAGAACATAGTGAAGCATCGTCGAAATGGCGTACGGAATACCGCCGCCCAAGTCAACCCGCGGATAGACGTCTTCTTCGAGCACAAAGCGTATCAATTTTGAAACCGCAAAGGCGAGCCAAACCGTAACGGCAAAAACGATGACGTCGCTCAAAGATATGGCGATCGATCCGATGACGAGTTCGGCGGTCAGCCATTCCTTTAAAAAACTGAACAGAGTTTCGCGAACGGAAAGCAGATTCAAGGTGAGAATCGCCCAGAAAATTATCGCCAGCCATTTGAGGATTTTGAAAATCTTTCGTTCAACGAGATCGGGGTAATTTTTGACCATTCCGAGATTACCGAGCGGACGGACGCGGAAGGCAAAAATGAGAAGGCTTTTGATGATCTGCACGACCGCATAGAGAATCAAGGCGATGTAGGCACTTCCCAAAACGCCGTTGCCGATGATATTTGAAAGGCTGACAAAACCGAGCAGATTGGCAATCAAAGCAACGGTAAACAATCCCAGAAGATACGGGATCAGTTTTTTGATGACGACAAAAATGCGTTGATGCTTGACCTCGATCTTGCTCGAAAGCCGTTTGGAACGGAAAAACCAGACGAGAAAAACTATCGCTCCGAGCATTTCCGCGATAAACAAAACCCTCGAAAGCAGAGGCAAAGTTGCGGTTATCTGCCGGATCTGGTCAATAAAATAAAAGATGACGAGGGCGGTAAGAACGGGAAAAAGCGGTCTTTCCAAAATTTGCCGCAAATAAAAGATGCCCGGAACCAAAGCCGCCGCTCCCAGGATGGCCGAAAGTATCCGCGGAGCCTGCGGATAAAACCAACCGCTCAGCATGATCGAAAGAATGATCGCTCCGATGACCGGCATTTCAAACGCGGAAAAAGCGGGTTCAAGTTCCGGTTCCGTCTCGACCATCGGACTGAGGCGTTTTCTCGCCCAGAACAAAATTCCCGCAAACAATAAAAATATAAGTGCGTGAATGATAAATCCGTCGCTCCGTCTATCTGCATATTCTCTCAAAGCATTTATCTGCGTCGTATAAGATGCACCGGCTTCCGAGAACATCCCGCCCAATGTTTCGGTACTGCGGCGGGCGTTCCAGATGGCCGGACTGTCCCGTACGAACAGATGCGAAAGAGCTTCTTCCCGCACTTCGGAAATGGATTCGAGCGTTTCATTGATGCGGCTTTCCTCTTTGCTGACGCGGGTTTGCAAGGTCAAAATCTGTCCGCGTTGAGTCTCGATCTGTTTTTCGACCTTTTGGATCGAAGCGATCTTTTCGTTTATTCTCTGCAAAATTTCCGCCGGCGTTTGAGTTTCGCCTTCCGGTTTTTCAAGCGACTTGAGAGTTTTTTCCCAAATTCCCTTCAGATAACGCAATTCATTTAAGAAATTATCCAAAGCCGTAACCTGCGTTTTCAGATCACTCTTCCAGGCCGAAATATCTTTGCCGAAGGCCTGCCAATCTTCTTCGACCGTCCGCAGAGTTTCGAGTGAAGGACGTGCCGAAAGCATCTTCGTCGTTTCGGCAACTCTTGTATCGAGTTCTGCTTTGAGCTTCGGCAATTCCGCTTCGACCACCGCCACGGACGGACTTTTGCCGATGCCTTTTTGAATTTCTTCGAGCTTTTCATTTGTCTTTTCGGATTCCGAAACAACATCAGAAACGGGAATCGGGGTCGGCACCGGAGTCGGCGGCGGGGTCGGTGAAGATACGGCCTGATTTGAATTGCTTTCCGATTTTCCGCTTCCTTCCTGGGCTTGAACGGAAAAGGCGAAAACGGGCAAGATTAGTGCCGAAATTGTTAAAACCTTTGCGGTTAATTTTTTTAATCTATTAAAACTCATATTTCTTTAACTTATCTGAATCAAGAGTAGGGTTATTCAATTCTTGAATGTTTGAAAAATCAACCAATATCAATTATCAACTATCCATTATCAATCATATTTTGAGTGATGTAACTAAATCACCCAAGAGACAAAGGATAATTGATAGATGATAATTGATAATTTCCACAAATTATCTCTACTCTTGATTCGCATAAATTATGAGCCTAACAAAATCGAACAATAATAGAAAACCAATGGAACACCGTCCATCTTGGCGGCAATCAGTGCAGGAGCACGAAAATCAACCGTATGTTCAAAACTCAACTTGAAAAATGATTACCTTTGCTCCAACACTTACCAGCGTTGGTTGCCGGCAAGATGCTGGCGTTCCGTGACTTTAACCAAGTCATATCCCCCTTTATCCCTTTTAACATATCCCCGTGTTCATCTGTGGATAGTTTTTGAAAAAATCAGAAGAAACGTCCCAAAGAAAAATAAACTTTCCGGCGTCCGCCTTCGGCAAAACTTCCGCCGATAAAGACGGGGCCGACCGGAGTTTCCATCAGAAAACCGCCCGTCGCACTTTGGCGAAGGCGGGCTGAATCGATCGTTTCAAAAACGCTTCCCGCTTCATACCAGCCGCCGAAATAAACCTTTCCGCCGATAAAGGCGGGCAGGGCGTAAGTTTCACGCAAAATGCCGAAACCGCCGCGAAGCGTATTACTGCCGCGAAATTCTTCTCTCCCCAGACCGCCGACATTGAGAAGTCCGCCGAGCGTAAATTGCTGGAGAGGCGGAGCGGTTCGGCCGAAACTCGTGCCGACCGCCCCGAAACCGAATGTGAAGTATTTTTCGGAAACGGGGCGAATCGCATTGAATTTCAATTCGCCTTGCGGAAATCCCGCATCGGTTCCGGGCGTATCGAGAAAATAGTTCAAAGAACCGCTCAATCTGATACCGCGGGTCGGAATCTGCGTTTTGTCCGCACCGTCGTATTCATACCGGAGCGAAACGGCATTGAATCTGCCGCTCAAGTTTGGCAGAAGCGGATCGCCGATCCTTCTTTTCGCCTTCTGATGTCCGATAAAATAACCGAGCCGCAATTCGCTGTCCCGATTGACCGAAAACCCGAGATCAAGACCGATCTGGGCGGTTTCAAACGTATATTCGGCTAATCTTTCGCCCTCCTGAAAAATATCAACACCGCGATTTTGATAAAAAGCATTCGGAGCGACGAAAAATCTTGTTTCGCCGAGCGGACGGAAATATTCCGTTGCCAGAAGAGTTCTTGAACCGATGCTGATATCGTTCCGCCATTCCGAACCGTAACCGCCGATGTCGAAAAAGGTCAAACGGCCGCGTCCGTTAAAATTCGTGTTGTCGGAATCGGTGTTATTGACTTCGATGCCCGCTTCAAAAACGGTTTTTCGCTCGCTTCGCGTCTTCGTGTCGTAATTCCTGATGAGCAAGCCGTCTTGGCCGTTTTCTTCCTTGATCTCATAACCTAAACTGTCGAACCGGCGGGTTCCGGTGAGTTGCGTCAGATCTTTTTCGATCTCGTCTTTGTTGATTTCCCTGCCGACATATTTTTCGCTCAACTGTTCTCTTAAAATTTCTCTTTCCTTCGGCGTTTCTGCACCTTCAACGGCGAGAAATTCCGTCACGGGTTTTCTATCGGGACGAATCCGTTTTCGCCGGTCGGCCAGATGTGCCTGCCAGGCCGCTTCATCGAGCGAAAGACCGCGTAAGATCGCCTCGTTCTGTTTCGCTCCGTCGTAGCCGAGTTTGACGATCTCTTTTCCCGAATCGAAACTTCCCGTCGTATAATTTTGAAGATCGGGAGCAATGATGATGTTCGCCTGTTGCAGACTGCGTCTTGAGTTTTCAATTGTTGCCACGACCAGAGTCTGTCCCAAAACACCGAGCAAATCTTCCAGAGCCGAACGGTCGCCGATCTGCGTTTCGATATTGACGACCAAAATTATGTCCGCTCCCATATTTTTTGCGACGTCGGTCGGAATGTTGTTCAAAACTCCTCCGTCCGCCAAAATTTTTCCGTTTATCTCGACCGGTGCAAAAACCGCCGGAATCGCCATCGTCGCCCGCAGAGATTGTTGAAGCGAACCGTTTTTTAAGACGACCGTTTCGGCATTGACCATATCGGTCGCCACACACCGGAAAGGAATCGGCAGATTGCTAAAATCTTCGACCGTGCTGTAAGGCAGCATCAGATCGTCAATCACCAGACCGATCTCGTGTCCCGGATTGAGACTGCCCGGCAGTTTCAAATCTTTGACGTTTTTGCCGCCCAGGGTTATTCCGCCCGGAATGTTGCGTTTGTCCTGCTTGCGGCGGTAAGTCAATTCATCATAGGCCGGACTTCCGCTCAAGAGTTTTTCCCAATCGAGAGTTTCGACCAATTGCTCCATTTCCGCCGGAGTTCTGCCCGTCGCATAAAGCGAACCGACCAGAGCTCCCATACTCGCACCCGCTACAAAATCTACCGGAATGCGGTTTTCTTCCAAAACCTTCAAAACCCCGATATGAGCAAAACCTCTCGCTCCGCCGCCGCTCAAAACAAGCCCGATCTTCGGACGCTTAACCTGCGAAGCCGTGTTTTGGTTTGAATCTACGCTCTGACCGCTGACGGTCAAAAAAGAAAAGTGCAAAAGGACGATCATCAATGCCGATACGACAGCTTTCATAGTTTTTCTCCCCGAAAAAAAAGTGATTTTGTTTATTGTCCGTTTATTGTCCCAAAATAACAAAACCTTTAGATGCAAAAAAATCACGCCGAATTTGTTCAGCGTGATTTTTCAATGAAGTTTTTCCTGATCTTAACTATTCGACCGTCACCGATTTTGCCAGATTTCGCGGTTGGTCAACGTCGCAACCTCTTCTGACCGCGATGTGATAGGCAAGTAACTGCAAAGGCACGATCGAAAGAATCGGGGCGAGCAGGTCGGTCGTTTCGGGGACTTCGATGACGTAATCGGAAACGATCGAACTCATCTCGTCGCCTTCGGTCAAAACGGAAAGGATGATGCCGTCGCGGGATTTTACTTCGACAATGTTGGAATGCGTTTTCTCGTATCTGAGTTCGCTTCCCTCGTTACCTTCTTCGCGTGTGTTGACGACGACGACGGGTAGTTTTTCGTCGATCAGAGCGTTCGGCCCGTGTTTCATTTCGCCCGCCGGATAGCCTTCGGCGTGGATGTAGGAAATTTCCTTGAGTTTTAAAGCTCCTTCCAAGGCGACCGGAAAATTAATGCCGCGGCCTAAATATAAAAAGTCCTGCGAGCGGAAAAATTCTTTCGACATTTCTTCGATCGCATCCGCTTCACCGAGAAGATGCTCGATTTTGAGCGGCAATTCGGCGAGTTCCTGAGCGTGGCGTTTGGCTTCGTCCTCATTGATCTTGCCGCGAAGTTGTCCCAAGTAAAGTGCGAACAAGTAAATTGCCACCATTTGCGATGTAAAGGCTTTGGTTGAAGCAACGCCAATTTCGGGTCCGGCGTGCGTTAAGATCGTCCCTTCGGCTTCGCGTGTGATCATCGAACCCTGTACGTTGCAGATTGCCAGAACCTTACAGCCCGACTCCTTTGCTTCACGCATCGCCGCGATCGTATCGGCGGTTTCGCCCGATTGCGAGATGACTATCAAGAGATCTGTCTCACGCAAAACGGGATTGCGGTAACGAAACTCCGAAGCGTAATCAACCTCGACCGGAACTCTCGCCAGTTCTTCGAGCATATATTTTCCGGCGATTCCGGCGTGCCAAGATGTTCCGCAAGCGGCGATCTTGATCGAGGTGACATTTTGAAAATCCTCTTCGGAAATGTCCATTTCGTCTAGATAAACTTTGCCGTCATCCAAAGAAACGCGACCTTGGACGGTATCACGGACAGCTCGCGGCTGTTCGTAAACCTCCTTGAGCATAAAATGCTTGAAGCCGCCTTTTTCCGCCATGATCGGATCCCAGGTGATGCGTTGCTGTTTCGGTTCGACGACGTTTCCGTCAAAATCCGTGACGCGAACCGAATCTTTTGTCAGAACGGCGATCTCTTTTTCCCCGAGATAAAAGACATCTCTTGTATGTTGCAAGATCGCCGGAATGTCGGAGGCGACAAAAAATTCGCCGTCGCCAAGACCGATGACGACCGGCGGACCTTCGCGGACGGCGATGATCGTGTCGGGTTCGTCAACCGAAATGATCGAAAGTGCGAAAATTCCGCGTAATTCCTTGACGGCTTTTTGGACGGCTTCTTCAAGCGATAGATTTTCCGAATACTTATAATGACCGATCAGATGGGCGACGACTTCCGTATCGGTTTCGGTTTTGAATTCGCTGCCGAGTTCGGCAAGGCGTTCTTTGAGTTGCAGATAATTTTCGATAATGCCGTTATGCACGACGACTATTTTGCCCGTCTGATCGCGGTGTGGATGGGCATTTTCTTCGGTCGGCCGCCCGTGCGTCGCCCAGCGTGTATGTCCGATGCCGTAATTTCCGTCCAGAGGATTCAAGCGAATCGCTTCTTCCAAATTCCGCAGTTTTCCTTCCGCCCGACGCAAAGAAAGTTCGTGGTCTTCATCCACCACCGCAATCCCCGCCGAATCATATCCGCGGTATTCCAATTTTCTCAAACCTTCGATGATCAAAGGCACAACCTGTTTATTTCCAACGTATCCAACAATTCCACACATAGTTTATTTTAAGGCAAGTTCTTTAACTGTTTTGTCTTCGTAATTTTCTATCAAAACTCCGATGACTTCCATCAATGAAGCGAACGGATGCGATTCATCTTCGCCGACTCCATCAATCAAATTATCGAGTAATTTTACCAATTTTTCATAATCTTCATCGTTGTGCGGAACGCTGATAACGCTCTCCAAACTCGTCCACGCCGATAAAGTCTTTTGTAATTCAATACTCACAATAAATTATTCTTTCCATTTGCTTTTATCATATTCGGTGTGAGTTAGAACCGCCCGAATATAAATCTTTTTTCGATTATAATGGATTGCGGCGATAAGGCGAACTTTGTTTCCACCAATATTAAAAACCGTCAATTTCCCGACCTGATCTGCCGTTGGAAATGTTTCCCGAAGTTCCGAAAAGTTGTCAAAATTATTTACTTTTGCCGTTTTATACTAATGAACCAATGCACTTTTTGTTTCGGGAAATCTTTTCGGCAAATTCATTGAGCCTTTTTCGTGTGATGATGTGCATTTATAATCTTTTCAACTTTTTTAATTTCCGTTTATATTAAAGAACACTTTCCCGACTCAGATTACAAATGTCCGTCTTATATTCTTCTTCTGTAAGCTGATATGTTTCGGATTTATCTAAATAATAAACCATTCTTAACAACGCATTTAGATTTTCTTTAACATCAGTCAGAATCAAAACTTTTGCACGACAATCAACCTCAATACTTCCTCTTTTTGAAAGGCGTTTTTTTAGAATATTGTATAATTTTGAAAGACCAACTTTTCGATTTGAATCAGCATTTATCGTTCCTATGTCATCTTTCTCCTTATTTGCGGGGAAATTTTTTAGCTTTACAAACTCAGTGTAAAGAGGCAAATTATTAAATTCTGACTCATTAAGGGTAGGAGGACCGAATTCGCTAAAAAGTGCTTTTACTGTAATAATTTTTATAAAAGGACAATTAACCTGCCAAACTAAATCATTTGTTTTAAGAATGTTTTCAAGAACAATTTTCCAAGAAGTATTGTTGACATTAAGCGTCACGGAAATGTCTTTGACCGATTTATCAATTACAAAATCGTATCCGTATTGTTCGGTAATGTAGAGCAAAATATCACGAAAATCGGCGTTGACTATATTAAGACTGATCGGTTCTCCGACAAAATCAGCAGACTTA
The DNA here is from genome assembly GCA_041940665.1 of Pyrinomonadaceae bacterium. GTDB lineage: Bacteria > Acidobacteriota > Blastocatellia > Pyrinomonadales > Pyrinomonadaceae > Aridibacter. The sequence goes on from JBGTRS010000063.1 coordinate 9,335, forward strand.
AAATCTTCATACTTCTGACACTTACTTGTTCCCTGTAGAACAACTGATGTTTCGGTTCGGGAGTCTTGCGAAAAAACGGACATTCCGCAAAAAAGCGTTAGCAAAATTAAACCGATTGAAATTTTGATTTTATTGCGAAGCATCTTCTTATTTTATTTGAAACTTACTTTGTTTCAGCTTTTTTATTCATTGTCATCAAAATATTTGTAAAACTTTGATACCACTCAGGGGTATGAGGAGTTGCAATCGCCGCAAAATATCTGCGAGCCTTTCTAATCAAAGGAATATCTTCTTGCTTCATAACCGCAACCAAATCTTTTTCTCCATCGGGAACTTCAATCGCTAATTTCATAAATTTTTCAGGTTTTTGCTCCGAGAGTTCCTTAAAAGCAATCAAAAATTCTTCGCGGGTTGTTTTTGGTTCTCCCTCTCTTGCTTTTACTAATTTTGGATTTTCCAAAACATTTTTAATCGCCGCTTTGTCGGCTTCCGAAAGTCCGTTTGGATTTAGATTTTTTAATTTTTCAAATGATTCCGGAGTAGCCTGAAGCATTAGGAGAACAATCGCCGTTTCTCTCGCCGGGTGTTTTTCGTCAGATGCAAGTTTTACCAATGCGGGAGTAGCAAATTTTTCATCCATACTGCCGTAAATTGCCAATGAGCCGATGAATTTCGTAACTTTGCGTGTTCCGTGTTGCGGCAGATAATATCCATCAACCGAACTTTTTAACCAATTTTCCCCAGCGTTTGTCGTGTCGAATCCTTCAAAACCCAAAGCTCCGATAACTCGTGTCCAGTAGGCAAGATTTACATCTTCCAAATCGACTTTTGAATATGATTGCACGAGAATTCTCTTTGTATCATCGGATTTATCTATATCAAATAAAAGATTACTTGCATCGAAAACGAAGAAATTATTGGCATCCGATTTATTCATTGCCCTCATTAAACAGGGGACTAATTCTTCTTTATCTGCTTTAACCTTATTCCAAACAACATCCATCTCGGCAGATTTTGCGGTCTGTTGTTCATATGTGAGTTTCGAAGGTTTGAAGTTGTATGTTTTATCAATCAATTTTTGCAGTTCAACGCATTTGTCTTCCTGCGAAAAAACTTTTGATCCGCTGAGCAATAAAAGCAGTAATAAGCCAATTGTAATTTTAATTTTCGTGTGAAGTATTCTCATTTTCATCTTCCTGATTCAAAGTCTTGATAAATCTTGCGGGCAAGCCGACGGCTAGTTTATTCGGCGGAATGTCTTTATTGGCGACCGTTCCGGCACCGGTGACGACGCCGTCGCCGACCTTGATCGGGGCGACGAGCATCGTGTCCGAGCCGATCTTGACGTTGTTGCCGATCTCGGTGGCGTGTTTGTTTTTGCCGTCGTAATTGCAGGTGATCGTTCCCGCCCCGATGTTCGTGTTTTCGCCGATGGTCGCATCGCCTAAGTAGGTCAGATGATTCGCCTTTGAATTCCTGCCCAAGACCGTCTTTTTCATTTCGACAAAATTGCCGACCTTTGAGCCTTCTTCCATCCGTGCGAGCGGTCTGAGATGGGCGAATGGGCCGATATTGCAATTGTCGCCGACTTCGGCGTCGGTGATGACGGAATGATCGAGAATCGTTACATTGCGGCCGATCTTCGAATCGGCGATGCGTGTGCCGGAACGGATCGTACAGCCGTCGCCGATTTTCGTTTCGCCTTCGATGGAAACATTCGGATAGATGACCGTATCGCGTCCGATGCTGGCGTTGGAGCTGATATATGCGTTTTTTGGATCAATGAAGGTAACGCCGTAATCGAGCATCATTTTATTGACGGTGCGGCGGCACAAAACTCTTTCCATATCGGCCAGCTGTTTGCGGTTGTTGATGCCTTCGATCTCGGCTTTATCTTTATGTTTGTAGAGCGAAACCGATTCGTCCGCTTCGGCTAAAAGACGGGGAACATCCGTCAGATAATATTCGCCCTGAGCGTTGTCGTTTTTGACCTTTGTTAAGGCTTCAAAAAGTTTCTGCGTGTCGAAACAGTAAATTCCCGAATTGATCTCTTTGACTTTCAACTCATCTTCCGTGCCGTCCTTTTCCTCGACGATCTTGTCAAAAAGTCCGGCCTCGTCGCGGATGATCCGGCCGTAACCTTTCGGGTTTTCAAGTTCGACGGTGAGAATCGTGCAGGCCGCCCCTTTGCCGCGGTGATTGAGATGCTGTTGGACGAGACGGGCAAGCGTCTCCGCCTTGATCATCGGCACATCGCCCGAAAGAACAAGCAAGGTCGAGTTTTCATTTTCAAGGAATTCCCGGGCGGAATTAACGGCATCGCCCGTGCCGAGCTGTTCTTTTTGCCAGACGAATTCGGCGTGTTCTTCGTTTAATTCTTCGAGAACGGCGGTTTGAACATCTTCGCCCTGATGTCCGATGATGACGTAGATCTTTCGCGGGGCGAGTGCGGCGGCGGTGCGGCAGACGTGGTTTATTAAGGGGCGACCGTCGAGTTCGTGCAGAACCTTCGCCAGATTGGAACGCATCCGGGTTCCAAGTCCCGCCGCCAAAACAAGCACATCAAGCGATTTTTTTTCGTTTGTATTTTCTTCCATAACTCTAAAAAGTAAAAAGTAAAAAGTGAAAAGTAAAAAGTGAAAAACATAATTTTTTAGCTAAGCGTTTTTTATATCTCAAAAAAGTTCTAACTCGGAATCTAACTTCGATAAAATTATAACCTTTTCTGCTTTTCACTTTTTACTTTTTACTTCAATACCATTCCCTTCATTTTCTCACGCATCTTGCTCATCCGCGGCTCCTGCAATGCACAGAGCAAAACGATCTCAGCCAGTTTTTTCGGATTATGGCGGACTTTTTCGGTTTCTTCCAAAAGATTACCATAAATGATCTTCGCCCCTTCAATCGTCTCGGGTGAGATCGAATCGGCGATGCCGATCTGTTTTGCACCTTCCGACTCATAGCGTTCGGTTTGCGTCCGGTTGATCGGACGATTATTGATGACAATGTAGTCGAAATCTATGGCGGGAGCGAATTTTTTGACCGTTTCAAGATGTTTGCGGGCTGAGAATCCTTCCGTTTCGCCGGGCTGGGTCATCAGATTGCAGATAAAAACTTTTGTGGCGGAAGATTCGGCGATGGTTTCGCAGACATCTTTAACGAGAAGCGGCGGCAGAAGGCTCGTCCAGAGCGAGCCGGGACCGACCGTGATGATATTCGCCCGCTCGATCGCCGTCAGGGTTTCCGGCAGAGGATGACAGGTTTCGGGTTCGAGTCTGAGATTTTTTATCCGGTTACCGACCTTTGCGACTTTTGTTTCGCCCCTGATCCACTCGCCGTTTTCGAGTTCCGCCGTGAGACGCACATCTTCCGTCGTCGCCGGATAGATATGCCCTTTGCTGGCCAAAATCTCCGAAGAAATTTTGATCGCTTCGGCAAAATCACCCGTTATTTCCGACAAAGCCGCCAAAAAAAGATTGCCGAAACTATGTCCGCCGAGTTCGCCTTCGCCGCCGAAACGATGCCGGAAAAGTTTCGATAAAAGATGCGAATCCTCCGAAAGTGCGACCATACAGTTGCGTATATCGCCCGGCGGCAAAATCTGCAATTCATCCCGCAATCGGCCGGAACTTCCGCCGTCGTCCGTCACCGCGACGACCGCCGCCAGATGTTTTATCCAGATCGGTTTCGTTTTTTCGGCATTGACGTATAATTTCAACCCTTCCAGAAGCGTGGACAGACCGTTTCCGCCGCCGATGGCGACAACATTTAATCCGACCGTATTTTGTGAAAACAGATGATTTTTCATTTCAGAACTTCTTACAAGGGGTTTGCAAATGCGGAGTTCGCCGACGGGAAGGTTTTTTGAATTCGCAACACTTAGCGGTTTGATTTCATATTTCTCTTAGACAATACCGATCCGATTTCAATATTTTTCAAACCGGCAAAAAATATATTTTTTCTTAAAAAGCGTGGTTTCGGCAAACGGCGTTTGCCAAAAAGAATCTTATCATTTTTACGTTTTGTTTATCAATAAAACGATTTTCAGCCAAAACTTGAAATTCCGGTCTCATATCACGGACGATGGGATAATTAGTAAAACGCTTTAAACATTCAAAAAACACTTGAAACGGAAAGCTTTAGTGTGCTAAAGTAAAAAAGTGCGGTATTACTGCAAACCCGCCTTGTAACCTTATAGATTTTGTTTATAATCTAACTTGAACGTGAGAGGATTCGCTCTTACCCTCTTTCTATTACACAAATCCCAAGAAGAGAATAATTGTGATGGCAGAAACGCCCGTGATAATAAACGAGAATAACTTTAGACAGATAAAAACTGTCTTGGAACGCCTCTG
>JBGTRS010000064.1:0-13560 GCA_041940665.1 Pyrinomonadaceae bacterium
ATTCTTCATCATCGGACTTTAAATCTCCGAACTTGGCAAGCCAATTGAGACCATTCATAATTCCGTTGCCAAAATATACTATGCTTCCGAAAAAAACCATCGGCGTTAAACAAGGAAATTCATTGCCCGTGCCGTAAATGATAATCATTTCGAAAATTACCAAAGCGAAGAAAACCGGAATTGCATAACCAAAGCCCTTGACCTCATTTGCCGATTGAATGGCTTCTGTCAGTTTTGCGTTTTCAAAATATGATTCTCTGACCTTGTTTTCTTCAATTTGGGTATTGCAAAAAGGACAAGTTTCAATATAGGTCTTGATTATGTTGTCTTCAACCTTTAATAAGATCAGTTCGTTGCAATTTAGACATTTTATAAATGGCGAAGGCTTTGTTTCTTCTTCTTGTGTTTTAAACAAACTCATACGATTAACGAGAATATGTAAAAATTTCCTCGCCCTGGCCGATGATGACCAGATCGGCCAAGTCCAGAAAAAGCCCGTTGCAGACAACGCCTTCGATGTTGTTGAGTTTGTCGGAGACCGCGTAAGGGTCGTCCATCAAACCGAAATCCGCGTCAATGATGTAGTTTTCTTCATCGGTCAGAAACTTCATTCCGCCTCTTTTGCGTATCTCGCCTTTGCCGCCTAAGATTTCGATGCGTTTTTTGACGTAATGAACCGTAAACGGGAGAACTTCGACGGGAATCTTAAACGCCCCGAGCTTTTCGACCTTCTTCGATGAATCGGCGATGATGACCTGTTTTTTCGTGATCCGGGCGACCATTTTCTCTTTTAATAAAGCTCCGCCGCCGCCTTTGATCAGATTTAATTTATCGTCAAACTCGTCGGTGCCGTCGATCGTCACGTCAATTTCGTCCGTTTCGTTGATCGAAACAAGCGGAATACCGAGAGATTCGGCCTGTTCTTCGGTCTGTGCCGAAGTCGGGATGGCTTTGATCTCCAGACCTTCTTTGACCATTTCGCCGATCTCGGCGATCGCAAAATAGGCGGTCGAACCCGTTCCCAAACCGACGATTTGCCCGTTCTCGATAAATTTCACGGCTTCTTTTGCCGCCATTTGTTTTTCAAATTTTATTTTGTCGTCCATTTTTTTCGATTATAAAAGCTAAAGATTTTATTAGAAAGCTGAAATTTACTGACTTAGCTTACCCAATTTGAAAATGTTCTTGTCGCCAACGGCGACGAATAAAATAGCGTAGGGTGCAACCCTACGTTTGATTAGGTTGAAAGCACGCTCGCTGTAGGTGAGCAACAGTCCGCCTTGTTTGTTCGACGCTTTCAGCGTCGGTTTTCTATTTTCAAATAACGTAGGGTTGCACCCTACGCTATTATGTCGGTCGCTTTCAGCGACAAAAGAATAAAATTATGTTAGGCGACTTACTGGATAAAAATCTCATCTACAAAAATAAACGCCTGATAGCCCGCACCGGGATGCCACGCGGGAATTTTGCCCAAATTCGTCGCTTTGATGCGGACAAATCTCGCTTTCGTCGGAGTAATTTCCCGGACATAATCTTTGATCGTATGTTCCATTTCGCGTTCGGGAAAATTCGTTTCGATCCCGGCGACCTTGCGGAAATTCTCGCCGTCCATCGAAACTTCAAATTCGATCTTCGTCGGCATCCAGATCCAGCTTCTCGCCACCTGCAAAAATCCGCCGCCGACCATTTTAATTTCCATTTCGCGTTTCAAATCCACGACGGCGATAAAATCCTGATCCTGATAGCCCTGCCATTCGCCCGATGCAAAATTAGTCGTTCCCCGCAAGCCGTCAATCAAACCGTTCGGACCGCCGCCCGTGTATTGACGGTTGTAGGTCGAAAGCAACCGAACATCCCAATCATTCGGCATTTTGTTCAATTTCGACTCGGCAACAAGGCTTTTTTGTCCGTTTTTATGGACGGCAATTGCTTTGACGGTTTTTGTTTCCGCAATTGTCAAAGGGGTTTTATAGACATCAGATTTTTCCGTCGGTTCAGTGCCGTCCAGAGTGTAGAAAATCTTCACATTCTTTTCGGGCGTGGAAATTTTTACCTCGGTTTTATCTTCAAAGACTCTCTTTCCTTCAATCGTCGGCACGGGCGGAAAATCAATTTCAACGCGGGAAACAGGCGATTCGGTGAACCAATCTTTAACAGGTTCGCGGGTCATTCCAAACTCAAGTGTTCCACCATTTTGGATGTCTTTGTGTGAAAAGAAAGATTTGCGGTGATCTTTGCCGTTGAGTTTTAAGGTTTTGATATATTTGGGAACTGAATAGGTCGGAATATTTGTAGATGCCCCGTATGAAAAATCGCTTGCATCATAAGCCTTGATAGTAAAAGTCTTCCCATTTTCAAGATTAATTTTAGCTTCTTTGAAAATCGGCGTGCCGATCGTATAGACGGGAACGGACGGATTGACTTGATAAAATCCGAGTGCCGACAGAACATACCACGCCGACATCTGCCCGCAATCCTCATTGCCGATCAGACCGTCGGGCGTCGGTTTATAAAATTCGTCCATAATTTTGCGGACATAATATTGAGTTTGCCAGGGCTCTCCGGCGTAGTTGTAAAGGTAAGCGATGTGGTGCGAAGGCTCGTTGCCGTGGGCGTATTGACCGATAAGCCCCGTAATATCGGGCTGATCGCGTCCCGTTAATTTTTGTTCGGTGGAAAAAAGTTCGTCGAGTTTTTTGGTGAAATTTTCGCGTCCACCGTAAAGCGAGATCAAACCCGAAACATCGTGCGGAACGAAAAACGTATATTGCCACGAATTTCCTTCGGTAAAATGAAACGTAACGTCGTTCGGAGCAAACGGCGAAATCCAATTCCCGTTCTGCTTCGGACGCATAAAGCCGGTTTGTTTATCAAAGAGATTTTTATAAAATTGCGAGCGTTTGAGATGTAATTCATAATCGTTATTTTTTCCATTTAGATATTTATCATCCCAACCTGTTTGAAATCCGCGAAATTTATTTTTGATTTGGTCTTCTCGATTTTCCTTTAAAATCTTCGCCATCACCGCCAGACAGTAATCGTTGTAAGCATATTCGAGCGTTTTGGAAACGGATTCCTGTTCGTCTTCCATCGAGATGTAGCCGCGTCTGCGGTAAAAGTCCAGCCCGCGAAAATCCATTTCCGCCGAATGTTTTGACGCTTCGTAAGCCTTTTCGTAATCGAAACCTTTGATACCTTTGGCCATCGCGTCAGCGATGACCGAAACCGAATGATAGCCGATCATCGTGTCGGTTTCATTTGCCGCGAGTTCCCAAACGGGCAGTTTTCCGCCCTGTTCGTATTGGCGGATAAATGTGTTGATAAAATCCACCGTCCGTTTTTCGTCAATGATCGTATAAAGCGGATGCGTCGCCCGAAATGTGTCCCAGAGCGAGAAAACGGTGTAATTCGTGTCGGTAGCCCGCACGTTAGTAAGGGCTTTTTGTTCGCCGTCTTTAATGCCCTCCCTCACGGTCGGGCTACTGACACCTTCGATCTGATGGATTTTTTTATCTAAGCCGAGATATTTTCCGTCAACATCCTGAAAAATATTCGGAGCGATCATCGTGTGGTAAAGTGCGGTGTAAAAGTTCGTCATCTGAGCGTCGGTTCCGCCCGAAACTTCGATCTTTGAGAGTTCCTTGTTCCAATCATTTTTTGCATCACGGCGGACTTTTTCAAAATCCCAATGATTGAGTTCCGCTTCCAGATTTTTTCTCGCACCTTCGATACTGACGGGCGAAATGGCTACTTTTAGGAGAATTTGTTCGCTAGTTTCAACTTCAAAACGGAAAACAGATTTTATGTTTTGACCTGTTCTCTGGAAAAACTCATTTCCATATTTCCACATCGGAGCTGGTTTTTCGGGTATTTTAATTTTGGCTTCCTCGAATGGTTTTGAAAATTCTGCCACGAAATAAACAACTTGGTCTTTCGCCCAAGATTTTGAACGTCGAAATCCTTCAATACGATTTGTTCCTGTAAGCCTTATTTCTGAATCCAAAACCTCATCACGCCATTTCAGATCGAGTGTAAATTTTGCATTTTCAGTTTTTTCGGGAAATGTGTAGCGATGCAAGCCGACTCTTTTTGTTGCCGTCATTTCGGCTAAAATGTTTTCATCTTCAAGCAAAACCGAATAATATCCCGCTTCCGCTTTTTCGTTTTCGTGCGAGAATTTTGAAGCGTAGCCGTTTTTTGTATCTTCCGCGCTGGCTTCAAAAAAATCCTTTTCCGAAACGTAAGGCGAGAACAAAATATCGCAGTAATCGGGAATTCCCGTGCCGCTCAAGTGAGTGTGCGAAAAGCCGTAGATGACGTCATCCGAATAATGATAACCGCCCGAACCGTCCCAATTATCAACCCGTGTGTCGGGCGATAACTGGACGAATCCGAAGGGCACGGTCGCCCCGGGAAATGTGTGTCCGTGGCCGCCCGTGCCGATAAACGGATTGACGTATTTTGTGTAGTCTTTCGTTTGAGCAAAAAGATTCGGGCAAAGGCTCAACAGGCAGAGTATCAAAAAGATTTTTTTCATAGCGTTTTCGGGTCAAAGTCATAAACTGGAAGTTATTATCCGTGTCGGTAGCCCGACCGTCAGGAAGCGGCTTTCAAGTTAATACTTCTAAGTAGTTACGTTCTAAGCCCTTCCTGACGGTCGGGATACCGACACAAACGGGTTTCCTCATATTGCAATTTTCAAGCAGTATTATTATTTACCACCCAAAGTTTTATCTGAAAAATGTTGCTCTAAGTGTAAATCCGAAACGGTCAAAAAAACAAGATGTGTCTTTTTTTCCTCTCTTGCCGCACTGTCTGTATAGAGGGCAAAAAATAATGAAAAGGAGAAAAGACAATGAATCTATTAAGAAAGCTTTATGTTTGTGCAGTCGTTTTATGTGTTTATACCGCGTCTTTTTCAATGCCCTTTGTTTTACAAGAGCAAAAGGGATTTCAAGATAAGGATGTCATCGAGGAAAAAAGACCATTCGATTTCAGCGGAAGTTTTTACCGGATACACGGAATTCAATCCGAACTGATCCTCAACCGGCCGACCGGACAGGATAGGGTTTCGGTCATTGATTACATAAATGACCCGGAACACCGCAACATACGCATCACCGGCACTTTTCCGGCTTACAGTTTTGAAGGAGAAACGCTCTATTACAATCATTACGGAGACTTTTTCAAAGAGGCGTTTGTAGATAACAGAGCAGGCGACGAATCATCGAAAACCGCCGAACGACATCCGATCTATATGTTTCCGAGCGAAACCGTCAAGGGAAGCAACCGTCAGGCCGCTTTGATCGACACGAGCGATGAGTATTTTGAAAAAAATCCGCTCGGGCTCGGCGTCGTTGTTCTGGTCGAATACACCGACCGCATCTACACCAAAGAAGGACAGGAATACATCAACAAATTAGCCGAAGAAAACGGCAAGTCTCTGGACGGAACGCCGATCATAAATTCGGTCGAGGAAGTCGATTTCCTCGCCCGCCGCGAACTGATAACGCTGAAAATACGCGGTTTGGACGATGAACGGCAACCGTCTCTGGCGATTGCGAGAGTCATCGAAAACCCGCAAGGCGGTGCGATCGCTCCCGATGCATTTTTGATGACGGTAACTCATACTGACGGAAGCCCGCTTGATTCCGAACGGGGGTTTGTCGAAAACTTTGAATGTCTGAAAAAATTCGGCGGATTTTGTTCCGAGAAGAAATGATGAGTTTGTTAAAAATAATTTTTGATCGAAGGAGGGCGGAGCAGGAGATTTCGCCTCTCTTTTTTTATGGGAGCATTTTCAGTAATTCCGTCAATTCATCGGGAAGCGTCTGTTCGAAACTCAAGTCTTCTTTTGTCACGGGATGTGTGAAAGATAATTTTTCGGCGTGCAGAAAAAAGCGGTTCATTTCGCGGATCGCTTTTCGAAGTTGTGCATCTTCGATCTGATTATCGCGTCCGGCGTTGTAGGTTTCATCACCGATGATCGGATGATTGATGTGGGCAAGATGAACGCGGATCTGATGAGTCCGGCCGGTTTTTATATCAACATCGAGAAGAGTAAATTTTTCAAATCGCTGACGGACTTTATAGATCGAAAGTGCGTTCCGGCCGTTTTTGTCAACCGCCATTTTGACGCGGTTTTTTCTGTCTCTGGCGATCGGCTCTTCCATCTTGCCCGTTAGTTTCCGGACAAAGCCGTGAACCAGAGCGACGTAGGATTTTTTTACGCGTCTGTCCTGAAACTGAGCGGACAATTTCTCGCTCGTCAGTTCGTTTTTGCCGATGACCATCAAACCGGAAGTTTCTTTATCCAATCGGTGAACCATGCCGATCTTGGATTTTAGAGTTTGGATTTTGGATTCTCTCGTTTTGCCCGTTTTGAACTCTGAACTCTGAACTTTGAACCGATGAGCGAGTGCATTTGCCAAAGTGCCGGATGAAACGCCCGCCCCGGGATGAACGACCATTCCGGCGGGTTTATTGATGACGAGCAGATATTCATCTTCAAAAACGACATCGAGCGGAATATCTTCGGGTTCGAACTTGTCCGTTTCCTGTTCGGTCAGTTCGACCGTGACCAGATCATTTTCGCGAAGTTTGTAAGAAGATTTCACCGCTCCACCGTTGATCAAAACATCGCCGTCATCAATCAGTTTTTTCAGACGCGAACGCGACCAATCGGCGATATTTTCCGACAAAAAAACATCGAGACGCATCCCTGCATCTTCCGTTCCGGCTTTAAATTTTAATGTTTCAGTTTCTTCGTTCATCAAACTTTTGCCCGCGAATAAACGCGAATTTACGCGAAAAAAATATTAAACCACAGATGCACACGGATTAACACGGATGATTTCGGATATATAAATTATCCTGTTTTTATCTGTGTCTATCTGTGTTCATCTGTGGATAAAAATTCTGTTCTTTAGATATTCTCTGCGTCCTTTGCATTCTCTGCGGTTAATTCTTCCGTCTTGGGATTTTTCAAACGCCAGATCATAAAGACGATGGCGGCGGCGGCAACGACCAGACTGATGATCTGCGATGTGGAGATTCCCAAAGCGGACGTCATTCCGAAGAGATCGCCGCGGGGATCGGCACGGACGAATTCGATGGTGAAACGGATGATCGGATAAAGGATCATATAGGCGATCAGGACCTGACCGTTGAATTTCTTTTTGCGGTGGAGAGATAAAAGAATGCCGAAAACGGCGAGCATGGCAAAGGATTCGTAAAGCTGGGTCGGATGCAGAAAAAGGTCGCTGCCGTCGGATTTATAGATCGGAACGCCCGTATTGGCGTGTCCCTGTTCGGTAAATTGCACGCCCCACGGCAGATGACATTCCGTTCCCCAACAGCAACCGGCCGAAAAACAGCCCTGCCGGCCGAAAAATTGTCCGAGGGCAACGCCCGGAGCGAAGGCGTCGGCAACCTTCCAGAATGATAATTTGTAAAGCGGGATCAGGATCGCAAGGGCGAGAAAACCGCCGATAAATCCGCCGTAATAGACGCCGCCCGAACGCAGGAAATCGAGCGAGAAGATCTCGACGTTATCTTCAACGAAAAACATCAAAATTTTCGAGCCGATCAGTCCGCCGACGATCGTCCACAGACCGAGGTCGTATATGCGTTCTTTCGGCAAACCGTCTTTTTCCGCCAGGCGTGCCGCCACGAAAAGTGCCGCCATCAAGCCGATGGCGAGCAAAACGCCGTAAGTATTGATCGGAAAATCGCCGATTCTGAATAATTCCGGATACATAGTGTTGGTTAGTTGTCGGTTGTCATCCGTTCGTTGTTTTTGATTTTTTTGAGATCGAAACGCATTAAAACTTCGCCGTCAACAATTTCTCCCGTTTTTTCAAAGCCAACGTCTAGATACAATTTTTCAGCTCCTTTATTCCCGGGAACAAAACTGAGGTAAAATTCATTGCAGTCTTCGATCTGTCTCATTCTTTCGATGACTTCGAGAGTTGCGGCTTTGCCGTAGCCTTTGCCCTGATGTTTTTCGTCAATCATCAGGCGACCGAGATAATATTTTTCGTCTTCCTCATCCCAGCCGAACATCACGAAACCGACCATTTCATCGCCATCATAAATGGCAAACGGCAGATGTGTCGGATAAACCTTTGATTGAGCGATTGAATAGACATTCGAAGCGACAAATTTCTCCTGTCCTTCGGCAACCTTCAGTTTTACACACTCATTAAAATTATCTTTGGTAATTTCTCGCAACGTAATGCTCATTTTTTATATTGCCCGCTAATTTACGCGAATATACGCTAATCCAAAGGAGTTTTTATAATTCGCGATAATTAGCGTTTATTCGCGGGCTGATTCTTTATCTTCTTCTTTTGTTTCAGATTTTTCTTCATCCTTTTTGCTCAAAAACATATCGAGGATGAGAAGTCCGGCACCGGTGCAGATGGCGATGTCGGCGACATTAAAGGTCGGATAATGCCAACTGCCGAATTGAACATCGATAAAATCTATGACGTAACCCAAACGCACGCGGTCGATGACGTTTCCCAAAATTCCCGCTAAAAGCAGTGCCAATGCTCCCAAAATACGGTCATCACTGCGAGGCGTCCACCAGAAAAAATAGATCACCAGCGTTGCCGCCAAAAACGCCAGGCCCGATAAAGCCCAGCGTCCCGTATCGCCGTGACCGCCGAACAGACTGAACGCCGCTCCCGTGTTGGTCGCGTAGGCGAAATTCAAAAAGCCCGGAATTATTTCCATATCACCGTCGAACCGCAAACGTCGAATCGCCCAGGCCTTCGTCGCCTGATCGAGCAAAAAGACCGCTCCTGTCGCGAGCAGATAACCGAATTTCCAAAATAGATCTTTTTTATTCACAATACTAAAAACCAAAATATGTTTTAACCACAGATTAACACAGATGCACGCAGATAAAAATCATTTCGACCCGTGTTGATCTTATGGGTTTTCTGTTGATCGGACTCTCTGCTTCGGAAATTATTCCGTGTATGGAAAGATCGCTTTCGGAGCTTTATATTCTTTCCACCAGTTGGCGTAGCAGACGTCCGTGCAACCCAATGCGTAGGTGACGACCTTCCATTTTTTGCCCGTTTTTTTCAAAAGGGCGAAAAAGTTATCGTCGAAGAAGCCTTCACTGACCGCTTCTTCATAAGGAGTTCCCGTATAATCGGGTTTTCCGCCTTCCGCGTTTTGCGGTTCACCGCTCACGAACGCCCAGTTCCCCGAAACATTAAAATCATTGACGACAAATTGAATTTTTTGACCGAGTTCCTTTTCAACCGGAAGCCGCAAAGCATTCAAAATCGCCGTTCGCTCCGCCGAACCTTTTTTCGGTGTATAGACATTTTGAGCAAACAAGGCGGATGCGGAAGTTGCGACGATTAACAATGCAAAAATAAATTTCTTTTTCATAGTTTTCAAATTTTTTTTCGGAAAAACACTTCTCCAATTCCTTCATTTATGCCTGAAATAAAACCGCATTCTTCAAACCCGATGTGCCGATGCCAGTTTTGCGGTTCGGATTCATCGGCTTGCGACGAACTGTAAATTTCCTCGTGTCCTTTTTCCCGCAAAAAGTTTTCGATAAATTCAAGTAACTTTGTGCCGATCCCGTTTTTGCGGTATTTAGGTAAAACCCGAATTAAAGCGATGTAAGGAACTAAAGACCAAAGATATTCAAATTGCAAAAAACCGACTGCCAGACCTTCTTTTTCAGCTACGATAAATTCCCGCCATTCGATTTTCCGCAATAAAATATCTTTGGAAACATAAACATTTTCTGCCAAAAATTCGGCATCGGAATCTTCGGCAAATCTAATTTTTACTTCCTGACTCAAACTAAAACTCCGTTAAGCCGTCGCCGATTTTTCGATCTCGTCCAAAGCCTCGATGCATCTTTCGCAGACGGTCGGGAATTTTTCAAACTCGCCGACTCTGATCGAATAATTCCAACAGCGTTCGCATTTTTCGCCGTCGGCTTTTTCAATCTTCACATTGAATTCGTCCGCTTCGTGCAGTTCGACCTGCGAAACGATAAAGATATACCGCAGGTCTTCATAATACGGCAACAAAAACATCAGCGTTTCCTTTCCAACCGAAAGGATGACTTTCGCCTGCAAAGATGAACCGATTTCTTTGGCGTTTCTGGCGTCTTCGAGTTTTTTCAAAACCTTATCGCGGATTGCAAAAATACGTTCCCAATTTTCAAGAAGTTCCGTCTCATCTCTGCCCGAACTCATCGGAAACTCCGCTAAATGGACGGAATCTAAGTTTTGATCCGGCAGATTTTCAAACGCTTCATCCGCCGTAAAAGCCAAGATCGGTGCCAGCATTTTTGTCAACGCATCGGCGATCTTAAACACAGCCGTTTGGGCCGAGCGTCTCGCCTCAGAATTCGGTGCGGAGATATAGAGCCTGTCCCGCACGATGTCGAAATAGGTCTGCGACAAAGTGACGTTGGCCAGATCGTAAAGCGTTCGATAAACGACCTGAAAATCGTAATTTTTATACGCTTCCAAAACCTTTTCGACAGCCTTGTCTAATTCCGCCAATGCCCAACGGTCTATTTCCTGTAAATTTTCGTGGGCAACCGAATCTTTTTCGGGATCAAATTTGTCCAAATTGCCGAGTGCATACCGCAAAGTGTTGCGGAATTTGCGGTAGGCATCAACGATTCTTTCGAGAATTTCGTCCGAACAACGCACGTCTTCCGTGTAATCAACGGCCGCCGCCCAGAGCCGCAGGATTTCCGCCCCGGATTTATCAATTATCTCTTTCGGAGCGGTGACGTTGCCGAGCGATTTCGATTGCTTTTTGCCTTCGCCGTCCACCACCCAGCCGTGCGTGATGACGGTTTTATACGGGGCGGAATCGTGTTTGGCCAGACCGCACATCAGGGACGAGTTGAACCAGCCGCGGTATTGATCGCCGCCTTCGAGATAGACTTCCGCCGGATACCGCAAATTCTCACGAGTTCCCAAAACCGCGACGCACGAAGAACCGGAATCGAACCAGACGTCTAAAATGTCCGTTTCTTTTGAAAATTCAGTTCCTTCGCAATTTCCGCATTTGTAACCTGCGGGCAGAAGTTCCGATGCTTCGCGGTTATACCAAGCGTCGGAAGTTTCCTGCCGAAAAATATCGGCGATATGATCGACGATGTCATGATCGGCAACCGCTTCATCGCAACCCGTGCAGTAAAAAACCGGGATCGGCACGCCCCAGCTTCTCTGACGCGAAACGCACCAATCGGGGCGGCCTTTGAGCATATTTTCCATCCGGCCTTCGCCCCACGCCGGATGCCACTGGACATTTTTTATCTCTCCGAGCGAATTTTCCCGAAGCGAGACATTTTTGCCGTTGTTCGCTTCGATGTCCATTGAAACGAACCAGTTCGGAGTCGCCCGGAAGATGACCGGATTTTTACACCGCCAGCAATGCGGGTAGCGGTGATGATATTTTTCCGTATAAAGAAGCATTCCCGTGTCTTTCAGGAATTCGACGATCTTTGCATTCGCTTCAAACACCTGCATGCCGGCAAAATGCTCGACATCCGGCTGAAACTTTCCGCCGTTATCAACCGGACAATAGACTTCCAGACCGTATTTCTGCCCGATCACAAAGTCATCGTGGCCGTGTCCGGGAGCGGTGTGAACGGCACCTGTTCCGGCTTTCGCCGAAGTCTTGTTGTCGGCGTCTTTGACATCGAGTTCGGTCTCCGCATCCGCTTCGCCTAAAGTTACATGTTCGCCGTTCATCAAGATCGAAATGCGGTCAATCCAGGCGTGTTTTGCTTCGAGTTTATCGAGTTTTGAGCCTTTAAATCTTGCAAGTTCCGTAACTTCTTCGACTTCTAAAATTTCTATTAATTCTTTGACCAGTTCCGAAGCCAATATATAAACCTCATCACCGACCTCGATCGCCGAATAATCAAAATCGGGATGAACCGTGATGCCCAAGTTTGCGGGCAGAGTCCAGGGTGTGGTCGTCCAGATCAAAACGAAAACATTTTTGTCTTTTAACGCTTCATTGATCGTTTCGGGCGGCGAAAGAAGCGGGAATTTGACATAGATCGAAGGCGAAGTGTGTTCGCGGTATTCGACCTCCGCTTCGGCGAGTGCTGTCTGATCGTGAACGCACCAATAGACGGGACGCAAGCCTTTGTAAACCAGCCCGCGTTCGAGAAATTTACCGAACAGCCGGGCCGTTTCCGATTCGTATTCGTGCGACATCGTCAGATACGGATCGTCCCATTCGCCGAAAACGCCTAAGCGTTGAAAATCAGCCGTTTGAGCCTTCAGAGCCTTCGCCGCGTGTTCACGGCAGATGCGGCGAAATGTCCCGACCGGCAGATCGTTTTTGCTTTTGCCTTTTTCCGCCAGAGCCTTTTCGACATATTTCTCGATCGGAAGTCCGTGACAGTCATAGCCCGGAACATACGGCGAATCAAAGCCGCGCATCGTCGCCACCTTGACGACAAAATCCTTCAGAATTTTATTCAGAGCCGTGCCGATGTGGATATTGTCGTTCGCATACGGCGGGCCGTCGTGCAAAATAAACTGCTCTTTGCCTTTGCGTGCTTCACGGATTTTTCCATACAAATCCATCTCGCCCCATTTTTTGAGGCGAGCGGGTTCGGCTTGCGAAAGATTCGCTTTCTGCGAAAAATTCGTGTTCGGTAAATTGATCGTTTTCTTCAAATTAAAAGTTTCGTCGCTCATAAGTTCAGTATGTAATTGATCATTGTTTAATAATCACAATTATAAAAAATCAAATTCTATCATTTAACTGCGTGAAATCCGCAATCCAAAATCTAAAATCCAAAATCGAAAAAGTCCCAAGCCGTTCATTTTCGACTTGGGACTCTTTCAGCAAAGTTCTACCTTTGGCTCTAGCTTTCTACGAAGCACAAGTCCCTTCTGCTTATAATAATTATGTCCAAAGGTTTTCTCATAAAATCCTCAATTATATTTATGCCAAGATTTTATGATTTAGTCAATAATTAGGGTAGATAATCAATTCCTTTTAATTTTTTATATTTTTCTTCGTCAATGTCAGCTAATTTATTTTTGTTAAGACTTCTGTATGACATTGCTCTTCTAAGATAATTTTCAGGAGAGTTGGGGTTTATTTCAATCGCTCGACTAAAATCTTTTATAGCTTGATCGTATTTTTGGATCTTATCGTAAGTTAATCCGCGATTATGAAAGGCTATATAATTATTCCCATCTAAACTTATTGCCTTATCATAAGATTTGATTGCGTCTAAGTATTCAAATTTATCAAACAAAATAAAACTAATTATTGAATTTCGTGAATTTGTTACACGTTTTTTTTTTCAGAACTGTATTAATTGGAATAAAATATATCGGGATATATTTTATCCAAATAATGTTAATTAATAGGAGGCAGTGTTTAATTTTGTAAGATTGATGATGACATATGTGTATGTATTATAGATGTTATGGATAATGGCAAGTCAATATGTTTCTAATATATTTTACTATATTTTATTAGGTCTTTGGCAAAATTGTTTTATATTTGTATCTAACTACACTTCTT
>JBGTRS010000065.1:0-13532 GCA_041940665.1 Pyrinomonadaceae bacterium
ACCAGTAAAACTTTGCTAACTTTAAACGTATGTTTTTTGCTCAGCGGTTTTACCTTTTCGCAAAACTGCACCGAACCGGGTTCGATCAAGAGCGTCAATAACACGAGCATCGGAAATTATGAATATGTGATATTTGATTTTATCGGTGAAACTGAGTCGGCTTACGAGGTTGAAACCGCATCTCCGCCGTTCCCGGATTATTCCGGTGATGAATCTATTCCCGCCAGAGGAAGCCGTTTCAAAAAGATCACGTTCCGATCATTTAAAAGGCTCGAACCACAAATATCTAATTTGTTACTGTAAAAATATTTGAGTCTTATAAATACAACAAGATTCCGAAAAAGTCTCTTATATGCCTATTTGTTAATATTCTTCTTCAGCAAAACATATGGATTTAAAGGGTTTTGTTCGCCGAGATGATCATTCAGATAACTAAATACGGCTCCGGCAAAAGGCATAGGACTTTTTATATACTCTTTAATAAATTCAAGTGCAACCCTTTCTTTTTCTTCGATGTTTAGAGGAGAATCAAATATTCTTTTCATATATTGATTTGAACCCGTCCTCATTATGATAGAGCGAATTTCACATATTAGCTCAAGATTGAGGCTAAAATTATCTATTGAAGAAGTCCCTTTTACACTTCCCGCAACAGGCCTAACCACGCCTTTCATGTTGAATCTGATATGTTCTAGCGGATCGTCAAAAAATGGATGTAATAATTCCGGTTCTTCATATACATTTAAATCCTCAGGTTCCAGATAGTACAAATCCTCTATGGTGCTGTGTCTAACTGGATTTGTGCATTTTGTAACTTGCTCTTTGGTCAATTTCATTATTGAAATGTTAGATTTCGCCACTGGAAAACGGTCTAGCTTGTGCTTACGATTGCAATCTTGGCAAGAAGGCAGAAGATTTTTCCAGTTATATGCGAGCCAAAAGTAGCCTGGATGATCTACTTCATTTCCACGCCAATCAATAACTTTTGCATCTTTTACTCTGTTCTTGGGACGGTAATGTTCAGTATCGCTTACCGCTCTAGCTATGAGAACCTCGCAATACGCACATTTATTATAAAACACATTTTTGAGCAACCAGTCCCTCATATCTTTCCAGATTTTTTCCATCTTCTTCTTAGTCTTAGGGTTTTTATAATTAGGCTCAAATGCGGGTGGTTTAGCGTCCGGATCATTATCATTACACCATTTTTCATACTTTTGCATCCAATCTTCAAATTCTTGTATTACCTCGGCAGTGGCTTTTTGCGATTTTTCTAACCACGCATCCCATTCTTTCTTTTTTTCACCTTTTAAACTGTTAGGGTTAAATAGTATCTGGATCATCTTTTGATCCTCCTTTGATATCAGTGATTAACTTTTCACCCCGGGAAATCATATCGTCGGCTTCCGGATTATCAAGTTCTTTTAACTGTTCTCCTAGTTTCTTCAGTAATTCGGCATTTTCTAAGGTTAGATGATGGCGTCCTTCATATGTATTGAACGAAGGAACTGTCCTAAATAACAGTTCCTGTTTGAGTTCTTGAAATTCTTGTTCATCATCTTCGCCACGCTTACTCATAACCAATAACTGGTCATATCTTTCTTGTTTCTCTAATGTTTCCACATCCAGAGTTGATTTTAACCCAAATAAATTGCTGGTTAAGATTTGATCGGTGTCGCCGATGGTCATATCGGGCAAAATTTTCAGCTTTTCGATTTTTCCGGATTCGTTTCGGGCGAATCTGACAACCTGCGAGGCTTTCATCCCGCCGATGATCAAAGGTGAATGCGTAGTTACTATAAATTGGACGTTCGGAAATATTTTCTGCAGTTTGGAAATCATAATTCTTTGCCAGGATGGATGCATATGAGCATCAATCTCATCCATCAAGACCAAAGCATAACGCTTCAACGGTTCTTCATCCCGGTCGTAAATTTCATAAAACCGCTGTAGTAAAATACCAATCCAACCCATTAATGAAGCCATTCCCTGACTGACGGATTCGAGAGGAATCTTTCCGTCATCTCCAATCTCAATTAGTATTTGATTATTGTTCGGATTAATTCCCCGGTATTTTACTTTGACAGGTTCAATCATTTTATTGATCGTATCGAAAAGCATGTCTATCAGTCGGGAATAACGATTTCCGGAACCCTGCTTTTTCTCCTCCCGTCTTATCCTTTCGTAATCAAAAGTAACAATCCATTGTTTTAGATTTTCCATCCGCGGGTCAGGCTCGCCGACGATCATCGGCAATAAATCTTCCGGCATCGAGCGGCTTTTGATTTGATTGTCGGCGAGAGGACTTTCGATTTTTTTCCAACCGATAAAACGTAAAGGCGGAAATCCTATGGCAAACCAACCTTCAGTTTCCAACAGAGGTGCCGTCGGCGAAGTAACCGTGCATTCTCCGGTTTTGGAATTGACTTCGATCTCGGTTAAGTATGTCGTGTATGAACTTGTTTCAAGTTTGATGGAAGCGAACTTTTTACCGGCTTTAACAAGACGCGAAGCAAAAGGTTCGGCTTTTTTCCCGGCAAGAGCTACTGCTATTGCCCGCAGAATTGTTGATTTCCCAACGCCGTTATCACCTAATAAAACATTCCAATCGGAATCTAATTTCAATTCCAATTCATCAAAAGGTCCGATATTTGTCAGAGAAACCTTCTGTAAACGACTACCTCTATCCTCTGGTTTGGCCTGTTTTGCGGATGCCGGATCAACTACTTTGACCAGGTTTGCGATCACCTCTTCGACTTCCTTGAAATCTCCTTTGGTCGTAAAAGGCAAAACCTCAATTCCATAGCGGCGTCTTAAGGAATTGGCTCTGGCTCGCCAAACATCATCTTTAACATGAACTAAAGCATAGTGTTTAATTTCAGATCTCCGTAATGAGATATTTTTCAAGTAATTTTCAATTCCTTCCAAACTTGCTCCAATGAAAAATAATGTACGGGATTGAAAAAGAGTTTCCAAACATTGTGAAAATGAAGGATGCAAGTAGATGGCTTCCCCAAATTGGACGGGAGCAACCAACAAAGTTTCGGGGCTTTCTAAATCGCCATAAAGCTTTAAAATGAAAAACTCGCGTTTAGTCACAGCCGAAAGCAATTCTTCGGTATCCTGATAGGTATAAATTTCCGGCTTTCGTTCAGAAAAGTTCGCTTCCAGGAATGTATCAAAATTGGTGGTCAGAACTGCTGAAAACTTGATCTTCTTCAGCAATGTGTGGACTTCACTTAGATTTTTAGGATTACGTTTAAGAAAAGTTTTTTCCAGAAATTCATGAAGATTTTTTAATTTACCAACTTCCTGGGTTTTGCTAAAAACGCTGTCCGCTACCGAATCGCCATCTCCCAGCTTGTTTTCTTCGTGATACGCCAGAGCGGTTTCCGAATCAATGATTTCATTTTCCTTAGCCCAAGATACAAGACTGTCAACAAATTCCACCCACACCGGCAATCCTAACCCCGCACTAATACCCGAACCGACATATAAAACACAATTTCCCTCTTGGCAGGCCGTGACCAAATCAGGCGGAATCTCAGGAGTTGCGAGCGAATAGCCGTCAGATTCAGATAATTCTTTGACAGGTTGAAATTTCAATCTGAACCATTGCAGTATGTCCTTTCCCTTACTTGCAAACGCTACATACATTGTAAAAAGAATAGCCAATAACCCTATCCAGAATTCATTACTTATTGAAGTCACCCAAGCAATCCAACTAACTTGATTCGCTTTTATTTCAAATTTAGTCAAATAAACATCTTGTTCATTTGCTACGGCAACTTTGTCTTCAAATATTGCGATGTGTTTTAGCTTTTCCAGTTCTCCTTCTGAAAACGTAAAGGAAATCGGCATATTATCCTTACTAAGATAATAAATACCCGGGAAATCCCCGACTGAAAAAAAACGGCTTATTTTATCCGGAGGAGCGGAATCTGGAGTGTTAGATTTTTTGAAAAAATTATTATTATTGCTAAGAATTTCAATATCTGAAATTTCGCCCTGCGATGAACTGAGAGTTTTGAGATTTTCCGGAGGTTGCCAAACTATTACCTCATTTTTTCTATCTATAAAGACCACTGCCCCTTCTTCATTTGCGAACTCTTTCTCAAAATCGCCCCTGAATTCAGTATTTTCTATGATAAGTTCGGAATTTTCATTTTTTACAAAATCCCCGACTTTATCTAACTCATATCTGAAAAGCTTATAATTGTCGAAGTCCGCCACAAACAAATATTTATCATTACCCCAAATGCGAAACAAAAACTTATAATTGCTTGCATTTCCAGCTCTGATATATGGTTTCTCGAAATTTTCTATTACAGTATAATTACGCAGTGATAATGTATTGGAATTATAAATCTCTAATCTGCCGTTACTTAATAGAACAGCCAAACTGGCATTCCCTGCTCCGACAAAGCTCATACCTATGATTTCAGCATCTAAGGTCTTTTTCTCATTATTCTTTGCAAATGTGTCTCGAACATATATGTTCTTATCAATAGATTGAGCGATAAGTGAAGCATCTCGGGATATAGCGTAAAGCCGTGTATCTATTCTGTCGACTTGAGGTTGTGTTTTAGTAGAATCACCTTTGAATACTTCAAGAACATAATTAGCCGAACCTCCCCGAAGAACAATCAAATCCCCTTTATCGGTAAACCATAAACGCGACACTGTTTCATTAGCAGTCTTTCCAATGCGCTCCGGTTTCCCAAGTTGAACCTGTTCAATCTCATACGGCTGTCCGCTCGTCTCCGAAAAGGTCGAAAAGAGAAAAAGGAGAATCAGTAAATACATTAATTTGCCATTTACTGATTTAGCCAAAAGGATTAAATGATTATTTATATCGAGAGTCATTGTTCTTCAATACTCCGGTAATAGCCAAGTTTCGACCAAATAAGGAAATATGGTAAAACTCCATCCAAACGTAAAAACATATTTATCGGAATCGAGCAGGGTAAAATCCTGTAAATTTAACAATAAAATCCGTTCTATTTATATATGACTTTTTGACCTTAAATATTACAAAAAATTTTGCGGAAGCAATTTTATTTACTCACAAACGGATTGTCCCTCACCCAAAAACGCCAGGGTTTTTCGGCGTATTCTTCGGCGTAATCAATGCCGATGCGTGTGCCTTCAGCGATTTTTTTTGGAGAGACATTTTCGCCGTTTTCGATCCACATCCTCTGGCCGAGCAGGTCTTCGCCGTAAAAGGTCTTATCAATTCCGAAGGCGATACAGAGTTTTCCGGGGCCGGAAGTAAGGTTAGTATCTTTCATGTTTCCCCGCCTTTCACGCATTATTTCGATGCCTTCGAGCGGTTCGATGCCGCGGATGAGAACGCAATGCGGCGTTTCTTTTTGGCCGATGACGATGTTCAGCTGATAATACATTCCGTAGATAAAAAAGATGTAGGCGTGTCCGCCGCGTCCGAAAAGAACTTTGGTGCGTCTTGTCCGGCGGTTCCGGTAAGCGTGGGCGGCTTTGTCCGGCTCGCCCAAGTAAGCTTCCGTTTCGACGATCCTGCCCGCCACCCGTTGGCCGTTTTCCGCCGGTACGACGAGAATTTTTCCGAGTAAGTCCTGGGCGGTTTTCAGTGAGTCCGCCCGTTCATAAAATTCGCGTTTTAATTTCATATTGAGAAGAAATTTTAACGCAAAGACGCAGGGACGCGAAAGAATGCAAAGTTTTTTTAGGAGTTATTTCAAAAATATGCTTTTTCTAATTTTACTCTCATTCTTAACTTTGCGTCTTAGCTCCTTTGCGTCTTTGCCTTGAAAAAATTGCTGTCCGATTTTTTCGGTATGAAGTTTGCGGATAAATTTAGATTATGGGCATAGAGAAGAAAAAAGCGTTTCGGTTTGATACGCTTCAAAAGCTCTTTGTGTATTGATTTCAGAAAAAATTTAAGGAGAGAGAATAAAAAAAATGTTTGTAAAAGATATTATGACGGAAAATCCCGCTTGCTGTTCGAAGGATACATCTTTGGAAGAAGCGGCGAAGATGATGAAAGACAATGATTGCGGATGTATTCCGGTCGTTGAAGACAACGAAGCAAAAAAACCGATCGGCGTGATTACCGACCGCGACATTTGCTGTCGGACGGTTGCCGAAGGAAAAAATCCTTTGGAAATGACGGTCGGCGATGTGATGACTTCCGAAGTTGAAACGGTCAATCCGAACACGAGTGTCGAAGATTGCTGTAATCTGATGGAAGACAAACAGATCCGCCGCGTCGTCGTGGTTGATGATATGGGCAGTTGCTGCGGCATCGTCGCTCAGGCCGATATTGCGATAAACGCTGAAGAAGCTAAAACGGCGGAAGTCGTGCAGGAA
The DNA here is from genome assembly GCA_041940665.1 of Pyrinomonadaceae bacterium. Taxonomy (GTDB): domain Bacteria; phylum Acidobacteriota; class Blastocatellia; order Pyrinomonadales; family Pyrinomonadaceae; genus Aridibacter. Next base: position 6,349 of record JBGTRS010000065.1, read on the forward strand.
GTTTCCAGGGCGGAATCGGCACAGGCAACGGCCTAAAGTTCAAAGTTCAGGGTTTGGAGTTCAGAGTTAACGCTTGAACCCTGAACTCTGAACTCTTAACCCCGAACTATTTTTCAGGATAATAGATCAGCTCGACGATATTTCCGCCGACACCTTTTGTATAAAAGCTGGAGGTGCCGTCGCGGTGCGGTTTGACGGGGCGGCCTTCGCGTTCGGCGGCTTTTTCGAGTTCCTCCATTGTCTCGACCTTCAGACCGATATGCGGCGGATGCTTCGAACCGGGCGGCAAAAGGGCGATGCCGAACCCTTTTTCGTCACGCATCATCGCCCAATCTTCATAGACCGTTTCGACCGAAAAACCGAGCCGTTTGTATTCCTCGACATCTTTTTCGAGGTCTTCGCATTTGACCGCCAGATGGTCAACCGTTCCGGCAAAGCGAAAATCTTTTATTTCTTCCGACATAACTTGCAAATTCTCCTTATGGATAGAAATTTTATCAAGTTAGCTGACAGATTGAAAACTTTATTTTTTAAAGAAAAAAATGAGCGGAATTTTTCAATCTTAAAAAATTCCGCTCCAGGATAAAAAGCAAATTCAAGTTTGCAGTGTGGGATTATCTTATGACGACCGTCGGATCGCCGAACAACTGCCACGTCCGGCGGGCATCCAGATCATTCGTCGTCTGTTTCGCCGCACGCGTAATGTCGCCGATCGGTTGCGGATTACTGCTCACGTCAAACAAATCCTGGGTCGCCCTGAGGCTCATAAAGATCTGTCCCGAAGCGTAAGTCGAACCGGATGAAGCCCAGGTGGCGATCGCCCCGTTGTCGGCCTTCATCACGACTTCCGATAAGCTGTCGGTATAGGGATTATGCGAATATCCGTTCAAACAGGTCATCAGCATAAAGAATGCCAGCTTGTTGTTTTTAAGAGTTGCCGCATCCAGATTGTTGAAAACACTATTACTCGCCCAGAGACCGGCGGCACCGTGTCCCGAGTAAGTTACGACCATCGGATCGAGTTTGATCTTATTGAGAATCTCGCTCCGCATCTGAGCATCGCTCATTTGCGAACGGTTGATTTTCATCGCACTCGCACCTTGCGGCAGACGTCCTTCCAGTTCGTTACTAAAACTCTCGAAGAAATTGTCGGCAACCAAAAGATCGGTATTCTGCGTGCGGGCTGTCTGCTGATCGTATCTTTGCAGTTTTTCCAACATCCGTACCGCTTCCGCATTGTTTCCAACCGGCAGACGTCCGATGGCCAGATTTTCCACACCATCATTATCAAAGTCCGCCAACCAGACGTCACTCGCCGTTTCCATAAACTCGGTGTCAATGAGCCTTGTCGGTATGAAATCACGATCGTCCTGACCGAGATAATTCTTGTGGTCATAACTCGAGTCTCCGAAGAGCAGGACGTAATTCGGCTTGACCGTCCAGTTCGTTGAAGCATCCTCGAGGAAGTTTCGGATCGCTTCGGTCGAACGTTTGCCGAAACCGTATTCGTCATAAACGTCCTCGACTTCAACAACGGTCGTATTCCAACCCTGTGAGCGTCTTCTTTGAGCCAGATCTTCGGCCTCCGCACGGAAAACTTTCGGCGTCAGGATTATGAAACCGGCTTTGTTTTTCGGATTGTTCCAGGCGGACGGATAATTTGCCTCCGCTCCGGCAACATTTCTCGAATAACCCGAATTTCTGAAAGCGATAAACTCACGGTCATAATTCGCCGGAATAAGACTGAATCCGGGCTTTCCGTTGACCTTTTCGCTTTCGACGACGACTTCCCGAACGGCTTCACCGCTATTTATTTCAAAAACTCTGATGTCAGCTTCGGAAAATCCGCCGACGCGAACGCTCTGGTTGGCCGGAACGCTGAAATGAATCAGATCGTCTTTGGCTGTGTAGCTTCGCGTATAACGCACGCTGACCGTATCAACCAGGCTCAGATCGCTACCCGCTCCGACGGAACGGAGACTGACCCGGTTTTGTCCGTCAATGATCGAAGACATCGGGATTTCAAATTCAAACTCCTCGTTATCCCGGTTTGAATAATCAACCGTGCCGAGTTGGGTGCCGTTGAAACTGACGCTGACGAGATGCTCGGCAAGCGTCAAACCTTGCAGACGAACCCGCAGACGTGCCGTGCTGACGCCGTCATTATGCGGATTGCTGAGTATCAGGTCCTGATGCGTCGCATTGTTCGAAGAGATCAGCGGTCCGAACCAGTTTTCCTTTTCGCCATTGAGAATCAGGGAAACATAGCTCATCCGGTCTTTTCTCTGAACCGTGACTTCATAGCCATCTGCCGAAGCGTCGCCGCTCACGGCCTCACCTTTGACTTCCGACAGACGTCTTCCGGCCTGACTTCCGTTGACCAGATAATATACTTCGGCATCCGTCAGGTTTGTTTCGATTCCTTCGCCGTAGAATTCGATGGTTTGGCCGCCGTCCGGATTTTGTCCGATCTGCATCGGAACTTCTCCGCCGTTGACGAACAGTTGCCACGTTTGCGAATTCGTGTTGATATCAAAACCTCGCTGAGCAAGTTCCGAAACATCAACCCGGTACCAACCCGTCTCTTTGACAAAAAGTTTCACACCCGGCATGGCGGCGATCGCTTTTTGTTTCGCGAACTCGGCATCGGATAAGCCGGAACTAACCGGGTTTTCGTCCGCTGAAGAAACTTCACGGAGAAATTCTTTCTGCGGCGAAACGCTTGCCGATCGAACCAGATCCGAAAGAAGTTTCGATGAAGAATTCTGTCTTGAATAATCAAGCGAAGATCTTATATCGGGACGGACAGGTCCGTGCATCGTGCGGTTGCCGTTGAAATCTATATCCTCGATGTAATAAACCGCACCGAGTTTGGACTGTCTGTCAATCCAACGGTAGTTATTGCCTTTAACCTCCATTTCCACCGTTGTCTTCAAACCACTGCCCGCGACAGGTGCCTGGGTAATGAGTTCCTTCTGTCCGCTGACTTCACGATAGACGTTAAAGCCGAGGTTGGCGGACTCATCGCCGGTTGACCATTCGACGACAACATTTCCGCCATCAAAGAAGGCTTCCATTTTGTCCATCTCAACCAGAGTCGGAGCCAGAATCAGACCGAAGTCCACCGTCGGATTCGCCGTCGAACCCTCCGCATTGTTGACGGTATTGTTGTTAGCCGCACCGGCATTGCCCGGCGTCAGCGTCACGATCCCGCTGATGATCTTACCCGGATAATTACCCGTATTGTCGGGAAAACCGTTGTCATTGTGATCAACATTCAAATCCGGATCGCTTTCGGTCGGCGTACTCGATGTCGCTCCGCCCTGCGTTAAGACAACGCGGTAGGTGCCGGTCGCCAGACCCTGGAAATTATAATCGCCGCTTGCGTCCGTATTCATTCCGCCCGGTGCATCATCGGCCGTACCCAAAATTCCGTCAGGTCCGACCGAAATTTCGTTGCCTAATGAATCATAAAGCTGAACGGTATAGCCGCCGAGTCTGTTCTCGGATGCATCGAGCTGTCCGTTGTTGTTGTTGGCAGGCGTTCCGTTGCCATTATCATTCCAGACGGTTCCCGACAGACTCAGTTTGTAAAAACCCAAATCTATCGTGACGTTGGCCTGATTATCGAGCGAGCCTTGGCCGGCAAAAGTTCCGCTTGCGGGAACGTCCGCCTCGCCGGTCGGCTGTCCCGGTCCGAGCGTTATCGTATTGCTTAAAATACCGCTCGTTAAAACGCCGTTGGCCACCGTCGGATTGACGCCGTTTTCGGCATTCGAACTCGCTCCGGATGATTCGACGTTGGCGGTATTGATGCCCGTCGTATTGGCGTATGTCACTAACGTTCCGCCCGATTGGAAATTGGCCGGATTGAGCCGGACGACATAATTGCCCGCGGCCAGGCTGTCGAAACGATAGTAGCCGTTAGCATTTGTTGTCACCGTATTGATCGGCGAGGCCGGTGTGTCGGGCAGTCCGTCGGTATTTGAATCTAAGAAAATCGAAACCGACACTCCCGATTTGCCGACTTCACCGGCGTCAATAATTCCGTCATCATCCGTGTCATACCAGACGCGGTTGCCGAGGGAATAAACCGTTGATCCCGTTCTGAATCCGAAGTCATAGGTATGGTTATTTTGAGCGTTACTGCCCGTGACAAATTGAGCGATAACCTCATTACCCGATAAAACGATTCCGTCCGAATCACGCAGGTCGCCATTGGCCGAACCGTCGTTATCGGGGACGGTCGGTGAAAAGCCGCTCAACGCTCCGCCGCTGAAATTCGATGGAGGAATGCGGACTTCATAAGCCGTATTCGGATCAACGGAATATGTGCAGACCGTCGGGACGCTATATTCAACGACCAATTCGGGCGAATCCGCCGTCGTGCCGTCGTAGGATTCGGCATCGCGTCTCGAGGTCGTTCCGCTGCCGATCAGCGTAAACGCCATGGCATTGCCGCTTGACCAACCCGAACGATTGACAATTTCCTGAACGATACCGGAAAGATCTGGCGTTCGGTGATCGGCTCCCGCAGATCCGTTATTTGCCCAGGTCGCACTGATCGTCCAGGTTTGAAAAGCAGATGTATCGGGGCGGGAGGTGATGTTGTTAAGTGTCGCCGAGTAGGCGGAAGCATTATCCACATTATCACCGCGGATGGTTATTGAAGGTGTTCCCGTATTGACGTTCCCGGTATTGTTCGGATAGAACTGAATATAGGCGTTGGTGATCGTCGCTCCCTGCGGGATGCTGAGATTTGTAAAACGAACCCCCGTGGCACTAACGGCACCGCCGATCTGCGTGCGGGTATCAGTCGTATTTACGATATTCGTAATAGCCGGCTGATAGGCATCATTATTTGAAGCATTTACTTTGGCATTGACCGTTCCGGTGGTCGTCCCGCAACTGTAGGTTGAGAGATTCGTGTTGTTGATTCCGCCGAATATGTAATTTCCGTTAACATCGGTCGTTGCCGTTCCGACCTGCGTATCAACCGTTCCGTTACTGTCCGTATCCGCCCAAAGCTGGAGCGTAACGCCCTGAATGGATGCTTCATTCGGGTCTTGCACGCCGTTTCCGTTGGTGTCATTCCAGACGCGGTTTCCGACTTGCAGAGGTGCCGCATTACAGAGCATCTCGATGTCGCCGAGTCCGTTTGATTTTCCATACGTGCTGTTGGTACTTGAGCTATTCGGATTTTGATAGACGGTGTAGTTTCTAAACGCCGCCCCGTTTGTCGTCGATACCCAGCGAAATCCGCCGGCGTGATAGGTTGCCAGGGGGTTCATTTGCACCATGGCGAGTTCATTGACTCCCGGAACCGCTCCCATTCCGCCGAAAAATGTTTCCAAATGTCCGTCGCTTCCCGAACCGCCTGTCAGCGAAGAATCATTATAAAACTCATTGGGAACTCCGGCGATCTCCGGCGGAGTGGCTCCCGGATCAGTCGCCGCATCATAAATTCCGGCTGTCGGCTGAGAACATCCCGCGTTTCCTTCGGGAATGAAGTTTCCTCCGCTGTTGCAAACTTTTAAGACATCGCCCGCCGAAATGTAATCGTATAAATTCGTATTACTCTGGGCTTCGGCATAGTTGCCGTATCCGATCTGGTGACCCGAACGATCCATTAAACCGATGGACAAAGAGCCGTCCGCGTGAAATTCCATATCCGAAAAGATCGGCGTGGCATAAGACTTATTGTAAGTCGAAATGATATTGGTCGGAAAACTGTTCAGCCAGGGCCGCCATTCAGCTCTCCCGCTGGCTCCGCCGCCGCCGGCACCGGCGTAACCGAATGTTCTGTCGTAAGTCAGCGAAATGTATGTATTGGCAGAGGTGGAATCGAGATCAACCGTCGTGAATGTGCTGCCGTCCAATCTCAACAGATAGGCTCTCAAATTTGAATAGTTCTGCGAAACATCCGCCGTACAGACAACCCCGATATATGGCTGTCCCTGATGTTCCCTGACCGCCCAGGGTGCGTAGTAGTCGCCGGCGGCACAACCCGGATTAGGAATACTGTATGTATTGTTGAGAGTTACATTACTTAAATCCGATACGTTCAAAGATACCAACTGACGTTGAGCCGAGTTCAGATTGACGACGTAGAGCGTATTTTCATCTTCCGACAAAGTAATGCCGCCGATGCCGCGTTTGCCCACTTCCGTAAAAACATCGTAATCGTGATTCGGCTGGGTCGGTGTGCCGAGATCATTTGCCGGAGTCGAGCTTAAACGCGGATTGGTGCCGACGTCAATTCCTAAAAGTCCGAGGTCAATCGCTTGCGAAGTGTTGATGGTGGCCTGTCCGTTCGTTCCCGGATTGCTGTAATCGTAAACATAAATTGTCCTCATATCGTCCGCATTATTGCGAATTCCGTCCTTACCGGGACCGAAACCGCTGTGTCTTTTCAGAACCGATGAAACGAGCAATTTTCTATCCTTACTTCGCCAGGCCAATCCCCAGGCGGATCCCGTATCATCCGTATCGCCGAATGATAGAAGCGAACCGGAAGCATCGTATCTGAACGCTACCAAAGAATCGCCGGCCGCAATATTATTACCGTTGATGAATTGCGGAGTAACCATCAACGGATTGTCCTGACAATATTCACAATCCTTGACGATTCCAAAATCAATTCCGGTTGAGGTTCCGTCAGGGACAAACCGAACCGACGAACTGTTGTTTGTCCCGACCGCACTCGGATTGTATCCGCTCGGAAGATTCGTAAGTTCCAAACGATACGGACCCGTTCCGGTTGCCGACAAAGAATAACTGCCGTTGGCGTTTGAGGTCGTCGTTCCGCGTTGAGTTCCGCTCGAGTCGTAAGCCGTGATGGTGACGCCGCCGATGCCCGCATCAACCGCGTAAGTCGGAGCAGTACCGCTCGTATCTCTGGCTCCGTTCATATTGTAATCGATATAGATCGTGCCGGAAATCGTTCCCGCCGCATCAACCTTGGCGATCGGCAGTACCGATAAAAACATTGCAAAAAATACCGCTATTGCCGCAAATCTGTAAGTGGTGCCGTTAACCATTCTCATACCTGTGTTCTTCATTTTATTTGACTTTTTATCCATTATTTTCACCATTGATTTAATCGCACAAAAACTCTTAACTAACAGCCCTTGTAAGCTGTTAAGCACACAAAACTCCTTAAAATCCGATCTTGTTTAGAAAAA
>JBGTRS010000066.1:0-13429 GCA_041940665.1 Pyrinomonadaceae bacterium
AGAGAGTTCGAAAAGCGTGAAGAGTTCTAAAAAATCCCGTAAATATAAAAAACCAAGGCGTTCCCAAAGTGCCACGAGATACCGAAAAGCGAAACGTACTCGAAGTACAAAAAGATACGTCAAACCGCGTCGCTACCGAACGAGCCGGAAGGCGAAAAGAACCCGCAGTGTCAAGCGTTACCGAAAATCCCGTAAGGTCAGAAAAAGTTACCGCAAGACCCGCAAATATACGGCCACCCGCCGAACCAGAAAACCCCGCCGCGTCCGAAAATATTCCCGAAAATGGATGAAAACCTACCGGGTGAAACAAACCCGTCAAAAAACGATCGCCAAACGCAAAAGAAATATGCGTTTGAAACGCATCCGTTTAGCCAAACAGCAGGATGCTCCGAATAACTTTATTACCAGAAACTATCAAAAGACCTATCAGAAAATTCAGCAAAAATCTTTCGTTGAACAGGAAACTTCTAAGCCGGAAATGACTTATGTCGAGAAGGTTGACGAAAACGGAGATGTTTCGCTTGAGGTTGTCGGTCCGGCCGTCGGAGAAACTTCGATCAGCGGACGGAACAAAACGGTCGGCGGAGTTTCGACGACGACCTTGCGGCGAACGGTTATTGATAAAATGATTCAGGAAAACGGCTGGGTTGAAAATGACTATACGAAAGATGTCAACGGCAAACAGGTGTACGTCGTGATCGCCAAATCGGCCGACCGAAACAACCGTGTTCAGTCGCGAACCTTCTATTTTACCGAATCGAACGGACAGATCTACCGTGTTTCCGCGAAAGCACCGGAAAATTCCTCCGAACAGGTGGTCAAAAAGAGCGAGAAGGTCATTCAATCCCTGCAAAAGCCGGATGAAAGACCGCAGCAGGCTCAGAATCAATAGTGTTCACAAAAGTATTCCTCACCGATTTTCTTTTTTCAACAATCTTTTAAACCGAAGAGGCTTTATACAAAAACGATGAGTGTTCAAGAACAGCTTAATGCCGAGACACAACTAACGCTTCCCGAATTGCTCAAAAAAATGACCGATATGGGCGGCTCGGACTTGCACATCACCACCAAGAGTCCGCCGCAGGTCCGCGTTCACGGCCATCTTAAACCGCTCGACGGTTATCCCGAATTCACGCCCGCCGATACCAAACGGCTCGCCTATTCGGTTTTGACCGATGCCCAAAAACACCGCTTTGAAGAAAATCTGGAACTCGATTTTTCATTCGGTCTGAAGGGAATGTCGCGTTTTCGGGCCAACCTTTTTAATCAGAAAGGTGCGGTCGGAGCGGTTTTCCGGGCGATTCCGTATGAGATCTATTCATTTGAAAAACTCGGTCTGCCGCCGGTTGTCAAAGACCTCTGCAACAAACCGCGCGGTTTGATTCTCGTCACGGGTCCGACCGGTTCGGGTAAATCAACGACTCTGGCGGCGATGATAGATAAGATCAATCAAGACCGCAACGAACATATTTTAACCATCGAAGACCCGATCGAATTTTTGCACAATCACAAGAACTGCGTCGTCAATCAACGCGAGGTCAATGCCGACACGCACGGTTTTGCCAACGCCCTGCGTACCGCTTTGCGGCAGGACCCGGACGTTGTGCTCGTCGGCGAAATGCGGGACCTGGAGACGATCGAAATGGCTTTGCGTATTGCCGAAACCGGACACTTGACCTTTGCCACTCTGCACACGAACTCCGCCGCTTCGACCATCAACCGGATCATTGACGTTTTTCCCGCCGGCCAGCAGGCCCAGATCCGCACCCAGCTTTCGCTCGTGCTGGAAGGCATTATGTGTCAGGCACTTCTGCAGAAAGCGACGGGCGACGGACGGGCGATGGCGATGGAGATACTCGTTCCGAATTCGGCCATCCGCAACCTGATCCGCGAGGACAAAATTCACCAGATCTATTCGATGATGCAGACCGGTCAGGACAAATTCGGTATGCAGACATTCAATCAATCGCTGGCAACGCTCTATCACAAACGCTTGATAAATCTCGATACCGCGATGCAGAGAACATCCAACGCCGATGAACTCAAAGAACTTATCGAAAGAGGTGCGGGTATCAATCAATCCTATGTCGGCGGTCTGAAAAAACCGGCCACACCGGGATCACCGCACTCCGCTGATGAACATCCCAGCCCGTATATGAAAGGAAGACCTATCGGCAAACGTCCGCCGGTTCGCTAAACAATTTTTTTATTGACAGGAGCTATTTAGAGAGAAAGATATGCCAACATTTACATATAAAGGAAGAAACCGTCTGAATGAAATGGTTTCGGGCGAAAGAGAAGCCGCCAGCCAGGATGAACTTCGTTCACTTTTAAGACGCGAACAGATTACCATGACGCACGCTTCCGAAAAAGGGCGTGAGATAAGCATTCCGAAACTCGGCCGCAACAAGAAGGTCAAAGCAAAAGAGTTAGCCGTTTTTACCCGTCAGTTTTCGGTCATGATTGACGCGGGTTTGCCGCTCGTGCAATGTATTGACATTTTGGCACAACAGCAGCCGAACGCTTTTTTCAAGGACGTTTTGAATCAGGTGCGGCAGGATGTCGAAGAAGGTTCGACGCTTGCTTCGGCCCTTGCCAAACATCCGAAGGTGTTCGATCAGCTTTATACGCATATGGTCGAAGCCGGTGAGACGGGCGGTGTGCTCGATCTGATCTTACAGCGTCTGGCGACCTTGATCGAGAAGATGGTCAAGTTAAAACGCAGTATCGTTTCGGCTTCGATCTATCCGGCGGCGGTTATTTTGGTCGCGATCGCGGCGGTGGCAATCATTATGATCGTGGTCATCCCGCAGTTTCAAAACATCTTTTTAGGATTGCTCGGACCGGGCGAAGCTCTTCCCCTGCCGACGCGGATCGTCATGGCGATCAGTAATTTCCTGACCGGCTGGGGCGGCCTGGCGATTCTGGTCGTCGCGATTGCCTCGGCGGTCGGCTTGAAGTTTTACTATGCCACGCCGAAAGGCCGGCATAATATTGATGCCGTTTTGCTGAAACTGCCCGTTTTCGGCGGAATCTTGAGAAAGATCGCCGTGGCCAGATTTTCGCGGATTCTTTCGACGCTTCTTTCTTCGGGTGTTCCGATCTTGCAGTCTTTGGAGATTACGGCTAAAACGGCCGGCAATGTGATTATCCAGAATGCCATCTTAAAGGTTCGCGACGGAGTCGAACGCGGTGAGAATTTTGTTGATCCATTAAAAGAAACGGAAGCTTTTCCTGAAATGGTCAGTCAGATGATCGGCGTCGGTGAACAGACCGGTGCGATGGACGCGATGCTCGGGAAGATCGCCGATTTCTACGAAGACGAAGTTGATTCGGCCATCGCCGACCTGCTCGCCATGATCGAACCCGCCCTCATCGCTTTTCTCGGTATAACCATCGGTTCGATCGTTATTTCAATGTATTTACCGCTGTTTACCCTCATCGGAAAACTTGCCAACGGCGGCAAATAATCGTGATCCTGAATAAATTCGGGAAAAAAGATTTGACCACGTAAGTTAGTCAAAGCAATACAAAATAATCAAATCGGGGAGCGTATTCCGGGAGAATATGCTCCCCGGATTTTTTTGCAAGATGGCCTGACGAACGCATCATAAAATCAAAGTTTTATGATTATTCCCTCATTCGGTTTCGTCGGGTAAAAGGCTTCATATCCGTGTTCGGTCGGCAAACCCAAATCTCCCCAAATTTCATTATATTCGGATTTGTAGTTAAAAAATATTTGCGGGTCTTCAAACGGATTGTTTCTGCCGAATTTTATCACCCGGGCAACTCCTTCCGGGTCGGGATGTTTGAATTGCTGACCGCTGGTGGAAAAGAGGAATTTTGAGCAGTTGACCAACTCGAGCAATTCTTTCCGGATGTTTTTCTTACTGCCGTGATGCGACATCTTGAAGGCATCAACGATCAACCGGCCTTCCGCATCGAGAACATCGGTTCGGCCGTTTTGCCGGAACTCGGCGATCAGCCGTTTGATCGAACTTATCATAACACCGGTGTGGGCATCGCCCGTAAACAGACAACTTTTCGGGCGTTTATCGTTCGCTTTTTCTTTATATTCGGCTAAAAAAGCAATACTGCTTCCATTAGCGGCAGAATATTCGGAAGTGAACTTGCTGTTGGCGAGTTCTTCGACATCCGGAGTTTCGCCGGCCAGAGCATCTTTCGGGAAATCAAAATATTTATGATCGTCCGGCACATCGCCCAATCTTTTTCCGAGGTCTGTTATGGTTTCTTCCCATTTGTCTTTTAATCTGCCGAGTTTAGCGGCGGTCGGCGAAAGCAGGGTTATTTGTAAACCGCCGGGAAGAACGCAGATTGGCAATTGATTGTCGGCAACGACCACCGCTTTTTCCTGAAAGGCTTTATTCCAGGGCAATTTACGTTTTTCGAGATGGCTCGTGAGCAGTTCGCCCTGTTCGGCACCGAGCATATCTTCGGGCACGAGATGTTTCCAGCCGTTGAACCAAATATCGCCGAATTTTATCTTCCGGCCGAGTTCCTTGAAGTTCCGGAAAAGTTCGAGCGAACCGCCGATGTGGTCGGCATCAATATGCGTGATCACGAACAGTTCAAAGAAAAGTTTTTTAGCGGGATGGGCTTTTATCTTTTTATCTAAGATCTCAAAACTGTGTTGCGTGCCGCCGTCTATCAAAACGCGGTTCGGTTTTTCTTTGGTTCCGTATTCGATCCATAAACAATCGCCGTGGTCGGCCGGCAGCATCTGTATATTAAACATATTTTCTTTTGTCCTTTTATTTTTTTACACAACCCAATCGGTATCACCGTAAGCCACAAGTGCCATAACCATAAATAAGCCTTCCGCCATTTTCTTTTGGCGAACCTTTAACAGCAGATCTCCGAACGGAACTTCTTTATCCCGCGGCTCTTTCAGATTATTGATAAATTCCGAGGTTACAACGGAGGCAAACCGGCCGAGAATGACCGAACCGCTGCCGATCACCAATGCCGCTCCTTTGGTGCGGAAGTCCGTGACGAATTCTTCGTAAGCGATTTCGGGATTGGAGGTTTTACAACCCATCAGGAAAACGACCGGAGACGGAGTTTTTCTTGAACTCTGCAAGTGTTCCGGTTTTAATCTGCCCCGCATCAGGCGTTCGGCTTTGCTTATCTCGAGAATTTGCAGTTTGGTGGCCGCGTGTTCGAGCGTATGCGGAAGCAGAACGATCAACGAGGGCGATTCTTTCTGAACGGTGTCCTGCAATTCCTGCCAGCTTTTGATATATGTAACCTTATTATCATCCGTTGCGTTCTTTAATGTTTCAAAGAGTTTTTTCGACGAGTCGGGAACTTCTTTGTCAACATTATCGCTCGTGGCCAGAATGGAATTCGTCAGAACTTTCAGGCGTGTTCTTCCCTCGATCGGTTCGGATTGCAACGCAAAATCGGTTTTGACCTCCTTTAACGCATCGGCATTGTAAGCGTGTCTTTCGATGACCCGATTCAATCCCCAGAAGGCGAGCGGACAGATAAATTTACTTTCATTTCCGGCCGGACAATCCGCGGAGCATTTGCCGTTTTGAAGACTCTCGACCGCCTTCGGGCAAAGTTTGGCATCGTCGTCCGGCATTTCTCGTTCATAAGCAAATTCGATCGGCAGATCCTGACCCGATTTGGTCGTGATCAGTTGAATTCTTTCGGCTTTTAATATCGAGGTATCGGGCTGACCTTCCTTTAATTTCTCAAACAAAACAAAGCCGACCTGGGCAAAACTTCTGATTATGTCAACGCTCTTTTTGTCGGTCAGTTTTGTATATTTCCCCGGCTCTTTGGCAATGCTCGTAATTTTCTCTTTGAACCAATCGGCTCTGTCCTGAATTTCCGCCAACGAAATTAAAACCGCTTTTCCGTTGACGATCTTGGTCAGGTGCGGTTGATTGTCGGTATTCCGATTCAAGATCAAAGACGCATCGAACAGACGGCGGTTTGATAAGTCCTGCATCCCCGGCCGGATAACGCTTTCCGTAACGAGTTCGATTCTGGCATCGCCGGCCGGTTTGCGGGCGGTTTTCGCAACGCGGGCTTTCAGGAGAGCGGTCTGCAAGACACGGTTTCTGTGGGAAATGATAATCCGGGCGTTGATCTGCGAAATCCCTTCGGGAATCTGAATAAAGAAAGCACATTTGGTGCTGTTGCCTTCGCGTTCAAGAACGATGGTGGCGACCTTCGGTTCGGAAATGATTTGAGGTTCGGAAAAAATAACCGTTAATTCGTGGGAATTTTTATCGGGCGGAAGTAGTGTCTCGTCAAAGGCATCAACGCCGGAAATGGAAGTTTTGCTCGGAGAACCGATATATACTTCAAATGAATATGTGCGGTTGGCGACCAGAAAACCTTTTTTGATCGCATCGCGGCGTCGGCTTTTCGTCTGTTCCCAAACTTCGGCTTGGATCCAACGCGGTTTTTTTTCGGGCGGCGGAGCGTCTTCGAGAAGCAGGTCGCTCATTTTTTTAGCGGTGCTGAGAGAGGTCGCCGTAGCATTTTCGGAATCCCACGGAGCATTTTTGTTTATCAAAAGACTTTCGCCCATTTTTTTCAGACTCTTTGAATACATCCAATCGAATGAACGGGGCGGCATCTCGTCCATTTTGTCCCTGATGGTCGTTTTATAGACGACCTTTTCCAAACCCGGATACGAGAGACGGTTGCCGAGCTGGGACATTCTTCTAGACAGCCTTGTATGAGTTACCAACCCGCGTGTGGCGAAAAGAACCGGCCGGAACGCTTCTTTTTCGGCTTCCGGCAAATTCGGTCTGATCGTTTGATAAGCTTCGGCGAGGGAAATATCTATCGTTTGATTATGCGAAATTTCGCGGATCAGTTGTTTGAACCAGAACTGGCGTAAATTTAATTGCCGGTCTTCATACGTGACGGGAAAGATCGGGAGAATATAGACTCCGGCGGAATGCGACTGAGTTCGCAGAGTGTTTATCAGGCTGATCGAGGATTCTTCGCTTTCATCCATATTACCGAGCACGAAAACACAACCGGCACGCAGCGAGTTCGGACATTGGAGAATCTTTGCCACCGATTCTTTTAGACCGTATGGAAGCAAAAGAATATTACACTCGCTATTTTCGGGTTTGATGTCAATAAATTCGATATGAGTACCGATCAATGGCTGACCGCTGAAATTGAGTGGTTCGGCTTCCTGGCGGAACTGGTCGGCCGCTTCATCTTCAGGCAGGAGACCGATTCGCAGCGGATAATCCCAGACTATCTCGGAAATCTCTTTTTTGATGTCCGCATAAACCGAAGCGATGCCGATTTCCGGTTTTGATAATTGTTCGATGAGCCAAAATATCCCGCTTTCGGTCTGTCCGGAATTTACCGAAAGCTTTTTTTCGAATCTCCGTTCTAGCGAGTTGATCGCTTTTGTCCAGGCTTTCGCAAAGGCGGCGGCGGGAACTTTGTTGCTGTTTTTGATGAATTCATCGCCCGTAAAAAGATCGGGCGGTAATTCCCATTCGATTATGTTTTCCGCCATGCGGGATCTGACCGTTTCGGCAATTTGAGCGGCCGTGAATTCGAAATCTTTTTCCGGCTTAAATATGTGCGGATGCGCTTTGAGAAATAAACCTAATGCCGCCAGAGCTTTAGAAAAATCTTCGTCGCTCAGATCAATTCCCCAAAAACCAAAATCATTTCTATTCATTTGTTTCACCTGCCAACTTGGAAGATAAGGATTTTTCAATCCCGGAATAATGTATAAACTCTTCAATTATTAATGACCGAAATGCTCGATTCATTACACATAAAGTCAAATTTTGTGTAAAACTAGACCGCGTGAGACCATTCGAAATGGGTGCGGCTTCTTCCGACCGTTTGCGGAAAACTCCGAACTTATCCGGCTTTTTTCTGCCGTCTTGAAATTTGCAGATAAATATATTTCAACTCAAAGTTTTATGTCAATTTTTTCAACATCAGAAAAATATAAAAAAACAATGCCGTTAATTTGTCCGCCGGGTTTGGAAAAAAACAGTCCGGCATAAATTTTCGAAAAACCTGCAATTGATATTGTATAATTGCCAAAAAGTAAATGACGAGAGCAAAAAGAGGAGAAGAAAATCAGTCGGAGAACTACTATTCGTGGTTACATAACGATGGATCTTCCCTGCCTTTTGATCTGATCGAATCGGAAAGCGTTCTGGTTCAGCTTGCCGAAGTCTTTTTTTCAGCGGACTTTTTTGCAAAAAGAAAATCCTTAAAGGATTTTGAAAAGAAATTGCCGGATGTTACGGATACCTACCGCATCCTTGTCGAGCAGATCCCGGCGGTCGTTTTTATTGCCTTTTTCGACCGCGATTTCGGCGAGGCATATGTCAGTCCGCAGATCGAAAAAACGCTCGGATTTACGCAGGAAGAATGGCTCAATGATCCGGTGCGTTGGTACCGGCACGTCCATCCGGAAGATAAGGAGCGGTGGAGTTCGGAAGTGGCTCAGATGTTTTTGACGGGCGAGCCACTGCATTCGGTGTATCGGGTATTGGCCAAGGACGGCCGGGTGATGTGGTTTCAATGCGAGGTGAAGATGGTCAGACACGAAGACGGGCATCCGTGGTTTATACACGGCGTCGGGTTCGATATTACCGAGCAGAAGGAAAATGAAGATGTTTTGCAGGAATATGCCGGGCGGATGAGATTTCTGTCGCATCGTCTGATCGAGGTGCAGGAAGCCGAAAGATCGCAGATCGCTCTCGAACTTCACGATCAGATCGGACAGATCTTAACGGGGCTTAAACTCAAACTGGAAATGATCGAACGTCTGCCGCCGGAAGAATCGCAAAACAGTCTCAACGAAGCCCAAATTCTGGTCAATGAACTTATTTCCCGGACGCGGGAATTGTCGCTCGATCTGCGTCCGGCAACGCTCGATCATCTGGGTTTATTGTCGTCTTTGATAAGGCATTTTCGGGCTTACACTTCGCAAACCCGCATCGAAGTCAACTTCAGCCATACGGGACTCGAAGGCCGACGCTTTACGCCCGAACTCGAAACCTCGGCTTTTCGCATCGTGCAGGAGGCTCTGACAAATATCGCCCGTCATTCGGGGGCAAAAGAGGCTCTTGTCAGCGTTCGTGCCAATGATGAGCATCTGACGATCAAGATCGAGGATGAGGGAAAGGGATTTGATGTCGAAAAAGCACTTTCCAATAATCGTTCGATCGGTTTGACGGGGTTGCGGGAAAGAGTTCTGTTATTGGGCGGAGAATTCAACATCGAATCGGATTCAACGGGAACCCGTTTGACGGTCGAATGGAATCTTGATAAAAAGCGTAAAAGAAATAAGTGACAATAGAATTTGCTTGAGCTTTTTTAATAATAACGTTTGGGCATAAACAATGAGAAAAGCCAATACATCAATCGTTTTAGCGGATGACCACCGGATCGTTCTGGAGGGTTTGCGTTCACTGCTGAATGCCGAAACGGATTTTGATGTCGTCGGTGAAACGGCGGACGGTTTGAAGACTTTGGAACTGGTCAACGAACTCAAGCCCGATATACTCGTTTTGGACTTGATGATGCCCGGAATTAACGGTTTGGAGGTGGCGAGACAACTTTCCAAACAAACTCCGAAAACAAAAATAATCGTCCTTTCGATGTATGACGATGAGGGTTTTGTCCTCGAAGCACTCTCTAACGGTGTTTCCGGCTATGTTCTCAAAGACGAAGGCTCGAACGCTCTGATTCAGGCCATCCGCGAAGTAAATCACGGTCATCGTTATCTAAGTCCGACACTTTCCGACCGGGCCATTGAGGTTTATGAACAGATGACCAGAGCTCAAACGACCGATAAATATGAAACCTTGACGACCCGCGAACGCGAGGTTTTTCACCTGACAGCGGAAGGCCTGACCAATCACGAAATTGCCGAGCGGCTGGGCATCAGCGTCCGCACGGCGGAAACTCACCGCTCGAATCTGATGCACAAACTCGACATTCATAATCAAGCCGATCTGACCCGCTACGCCATCCGCCGCGGCGTAATTTCAATGGACTGAATTCTCTTTAAAAGAGTTTGTCAGACATTTATCAATACCTTACGTTTGCCAAATAAAACTTTCCGAATCACAAAAATACGTAGGTTTTCCGAGAAAATTACGTAGATTTGCGAATATCAATTCTTCTTTTATTGATACATAATAAACACTTCTTTAACAATCAAATAAGTCCTTTTTGAAAAAAATCATTTAAATAGATTTATTGCCAGAAAATCTAAAGGAGGCGAAAAATGGCAGAACGAGCTGAAACTATATCTGACCGCAAGCCGCCCGTCAGTGATGTCCATATTGTCTGGATAACTGCGGGTTTGGGGTGTGACGGCGATTCGGTGGCCGTCACGAATGCGACTCAGCCGAGTATCGAAGACGTGCTTTTAGGGGCGATCCCCGGACTCCCGACGGTTCACCTGCATAATCCGGTTTTGGCTTACGAAAACGGCGACGAATTTATGCAGTATTGGTATAAAGCCGAAAAAGGTGAACTCGATCCGTTCGTTTTGGTCGTCGAGGGTTCGATCCCGAATGAAAAGATCAGCGGCGAAGGCTACTGGGCGGCACTCGGAACGGATGAGGAAACCGGCCAACCGATCACGACCAATGAATGGATCGACCGGCTCGCCCCGAAATGTTTGGCGGCGGTGGCTATCGGAACCTGTGCGACCTACGGCGGAATTCACGCGATGGAAGGTAATCCGACGGGCTGTATGGGGCTTGCGGACTATTTGGGCTGGGATTGGAAATCGGCGGCGGGCATTCCGATCGTCAACGTGCCGGGCTGTCCGGTGCATCCCGATAACTTTATGGAAACGGTTCTCTATCTCCTCTATCAGGCTTCGGGAATGGCACCGATGATTCCGCTCGATGATGTCGGCCGGCCGGAATGGCTCTTCGGAGCGACGGTTCACGAGGGCTGTGACCGGGCCGGATATTACGAACAGGGCGAATTTGCCGACAGATACGGCACGCCGGAATGTATCGTCAAACTCGGTTGCTGGGGACCGGTCGTCAACTGCAACGTGCCGAAACGCGGCTGGACGGGCGGCGTCGGGGGTTGTCCGAATGTCGGCGGCATCTGCATCGGCTGTACGATGCCCGGCTTTCCCGATAAATTTATGCCCTTTATGGATGAACCGCCCGGAGCGAGAGTTTCTTCGACCGCCGTTTCGCTTTACGGAAAAGGCATCACGGCACTTCGCGGCATTACCAACAACACCTTAAACAAAGAACCCAAATGGCGGCATAACCGCAATGAGTTAACGACGGGACACAATCCGAAACATTACGGATAAGGAGCAAATTATAATGGCTACATCAACTGCAACTGACAGAAAACTCGTTGAAAAAAGCTGGGACCCGATAACTCGTATTGTCGGTTCGCTCGGTATCTACACCAAGATCGATTTCGATAACCGGGAGGTCGTCGAATGCCACAGCACGTCTTCGATCTTCCGCGGCTATTCGATCTTTATGAAGGGCAAAGACCCGCGGGATGCCCATTTTATCACCAGCCGCATCTGCGGCATCTGCGGCGACAACCACGCGACCTGTGCGACTTACGCCCAGAATATGGCGTTCGGCATTCATCCGCCGCCGCTCGGCGAATGGATCATCAATTTGGGCGAAGCGGCCGAATATATCTTCGACCACAATATCTTTCAGGATAATCTGGTCGGCGTGGATTTCTGCGAACAGATGGTCAAGGAAACAAATCCGAGCGTCTGGGAAAAGGCAAAGAACACGGATGCACCGAATGCGGATAAACACGGTTACCGAAAAATTTCCGACATTATGACCGCTCTTAATCCGTTCACGGGCGAGTTTTACCGCGAGGCTTTGGAGACGAGCCGCTACACGCGGGAGATGTTCTGCCTGATGGAAGGCAAACACGTTCATCCCTCGACGCTCTATCCGGGCGGCGTCGGGACGGTGCCGACGGTTCAGCTTTTTACCGATTATCTGGTCCGGCTGATGCGGTATGTCGAGTTTATGAAAAAATGTCTGCCGCTTCACGATGATCTCTTTGATTTCTTTTATGAAGCATTGCCGGGTTATGAAGAGGTCGGCCGAAGACGCATCCTTTTGGGCTGTTGGGGATCGTTCAATAACCCGGACATCTGCGATTACAAATACGAAAATATGTCCGATTGGGGCAAGGCGATGTATGTTACGCCGGGCGTCGTCGTGGACGGCGAACTCGTCACGACCGATCTCGTGGACATCAACGTCAATATGCGGATTTTGCTTGGAAGTTCCTACTACGAAGGTTGGGAAAATTCCGAAACCTTCGTCAAGGAAGATCCGCTCGGAAATCCGATCGATCAAAATCACCCGTGGAATCAAACGACGATCCCGAAACCGCAGAAACGCGATTTTGACGGAAATTATACCTGGGTGATGTCGCCGCGTTGGTTCCACGAAGGCGAGCAAAGCGACAAGAAACATCTCGCTCTCGACACGGGCGGCGGTGCGTTTGCGAGGCTTTTCGCCACGGCACTCGCCGGACTCGTCGACATCGGCTACGTCAAAGCGACCGGCAACAGCGTGAAGATTCATCTGCCGAAATCGGCGACGAAAGAGGCGGTTGATTTCGAATGGAAAGTTCCGAAATGGTCGAACGCCATCGAACGCGACCGGGCGAGAACTTATTTCCAGGCCTACGGTGCGGCGTGTGCTTTGTATTTCACGGAAAAAGCGATGGAAGAACTGCACGCCGGACGAACCGACACCTGGACTGATTTTACAGTGCCGGACGAAGCTATCGGCTGTGGTTTCCACGAAGCGGTTCGCGGGGTACTTTCGCATCACGTCGTCATCCGCGACGGCAAGATCGCCAATTATCATCCGTATCCGCCGACACCCTGGAACGCCAATCCGCGGGATATTTACGGAACACCCGGCCCCTATGAAGATGCCGTGCAGGGCACGCCGATCTTCGAGGAAAACGGTCCCGACAACTTCAAAGGCATCGACATAATGCGTGCCGTCCGGAGTTTCGATCCGTGTCTGCCGTGCGGTGTCCATATGTATTCGAGCAAGGGAAAATTGATCGAACAGCAACATTCACCGATGTTTGGAATGCAAGGATAAATCCGGGGGGAAAACGAAAACAGATTACGCGGATCGCGACATTTGGTATAATTCAGGCTATTCCGTGTAATCTGTTTTTATATATAAGCTATGTCCGATAAAAAAGAATTTCAGCAAAAGCTTGAACGGATAGAAGACCTCGTCGGCACGATCGAAGCATCCGCCGATCCGCATGTGCGGGCGTCGGCGATCGAGTTGATGCAGTGTCTGATGGATCTGAACGGAGCGGGCATCGAACGGATTCTGGAGATCGCATTTGAGAACAGTCCGAACGGCGGCGAAGTGTGGGCGCCGGGCTCCCG